>JAAYSD010000076.1 GCA_012518465.1 Clostridiales bacterium | reverse complement strand
CCTAGTTGTATAGGTGTAATAAAATCCATAAAATTCCTTATTCTGTATCTTGTACTAAAGTAAATTTAGCTTTTATTTCATCAGAAATATCAAAGCCAATTTGCTCTGCTGTGTTTTCATTTATAATGTGGGAATATTCAGTAATTACTTCAACGGGAGTATCTTCTATTTTTGCTCCCCCAAGAATTTTTAGTGCCATTTGAGCAGTCTTTTTGCCAAGCTCGGTGTAATTTACACCGATTGTTGCAAAGCCACCGTCTTTAACCATTGAATCAGCGCCACAGTAAATAGGTTTTTTATTTTCACGTGCAGTCTGTGCATAAATTGCCATTGCACTAGCTACTGTATTATCATCAGGGGTAAAGAATGCATCTACATCCTTTGCTAAAGACGCAGCAGCTTGCTGTACATCAGCACCGGTTGCAACAGTAGCCTCTTTATATTCGATTGATTTAGATTTGCAGTATTCTTTTGCTTTGTTAACTGCTGTTAAAGAATTTGTTTCACTCGGATTATATAAGAACCCAAAGGTTTCTAGCTCTGGATCAAGCTCAATAGCTAAATCAATTATTTTTTCAACTGGAATAGCATCGGATACACCGGTAAAGTTTCCTTCAGGCTTTTCAAGGTTTGTCACAACCCCAGATTCCACAGGAGTGCTGACAGCAGAAAATACAACGGGAATTTCTTTCTTATCGGCAGCTTCCATAGCTGATAGTGCTGCTTGTGCAGTTGGTGTAGCGATAGGGATAATCATATCTACTCCTCTGCTAAGTAAGTCGGAATAAATTGAGGCTAACTGATTTTGATTAGCATTGCCATCTTTTTGAATTATCTCATATTCAAAGGTTTTATCTGCCTTAAGTTCAGAAATAATGGAATCTCTGATTTCATTTAATGACGGGTGATCCATAATTTGTACTATTGCAATAACTTTTTTGCCAGAATTATTATCCTTGCAAGCTGAAAAGCTCAATAGCATTAAGCTTGCCATTAAAAAAGAAAGTAGCTTTTTTTTCATATTATTCTCCTTAAAAATAAATATAAGTTATTCACTTTAATTGTTAAAAGCAATATATCTATTTGATTATAACTTATTAGCTATACTATTGTCAAGATATTAGCCTAAATTAGAGGTAATATGAAATATTTTTTATTTGGAAATATTTTAATTTTAATCTATTTTGTTTGCGTAAAATCTTTTAAAAATACTTGCCTAAATGTATATGAATATGATATAATAATCATAAACGATTATTATAAACCTATGCCCAACGGCTCGTCACCGACCATGTCGCCGACAACCGCCTTTTGATGGGGGATAAGATGCTTTATATCTTTGCAACATTCACATTGCTATGGTGATATGTGTTGCGGAGCTAGTTTGTCATAGAATGACAATTTATTAATATATTTAAACGAAGGGAATACAATGAATAAAAGAGTAGGTTTTCTTGATGAATTAAAAGGGTTTTCTATAATTTGCGTGGTTGTATTCCATACATTATACTTGCTTAATTATTCTTATAATGTGAATATTCCTGTATTTTTTGATAGCTGGTTTCGTGTGGTTGTTGATATATTTATAGGTATATTTATTTTTATAGCAGGTATTTCAAGTAATTATTCTCATGATAATTTAAGACGTGGAGTAAAGTGCTTTTTTTTAGGTATGATTATTACCTTTGCTTTTGCTGTTTTTAACCCGTCAAGTAATGTTACTTTCGGTATCCTGCACTCAATTGGAATATCTGTTATGATATATGCTTTATTTGAGAACTTTTTCAAGAAGATTCCAACTATTGTAGGACTTGTTGTATCAATCACATTATTTATATATACTTTTAATGTACAAAAAGGCTATGTTTCTTTATTTGGTCTTTTTAGATTTGATTTGCCACAAAAACTTTATCAATCAAATGCTTTAATTCCTTTAGGATTTATAAACGGTAGCTTTAGTACATCTGATTATGAGCCACTATTGCCTTGGCTTTTCATGTTTTTGGCGGGTGTGTATTTCGGCGTTTATGTAAAGAACAACAGATTGCCTAAGTCTATGTATAGCACTCATGTGCCTTTTTTATCGGCTTTGGGAAAATATTCGTTATGGATATATATTTTTCATGTTCCTGTTATCGCAACGATTTTAAGCCTGATTTTTAACAAAACTGCTTTTTAAGGGGAAAATAATGATTATTTTAGCTATTGAAAGTTCTTGTGATGAAACTGCTTGTGCTTTGGTTGAAGATGGTAGAAGAGTGGTTTCAAGCGTTGTAGCAAGTCAGATAGATGAGCATAAGCTATACGGTGGTGTTGTTCCTGAAATTGCCGGAAGGCTGCATTGCGAATGCATAACTAATGTAGTTGATGAAGCTGTAAAAAAAGCGAAAATTAATATTTCTGATATTGATGCTGTTGCTGTTACTTATGCACCGGGGCTTATAGGAGCTTTATTAGTTGGTGTTAGCTTTGCTAAAGGACTTGCTAGTGCTTTGGACAAGCCTTTAATTCCTGTTCATCATATAAAAGGGCATATTGCTTCAAACTATATTGCGTACGCAGAGCTTGAGCCACCATATTTATGCCTTGTTGTTTCAGGTGGGCATACTCATATTGTTGAAGTGAAGGATTATACGGATTTTAATATAATCGGCAGAACTATTGATGATGCTGCCGGTGAGGCTTATGATAAATCTGCTAGGGCAATGGGTTTTCCTTATCCCGGTGGTATTCATATTGATAAATTTGCAAGGCTTGGAGATAGCAGTAAATATAAGTTGCCACATCCTAAAACTCAAGGTGAATTTGATTTTAGCTTTTCGGGACTAAAAACTTCTGTAATAAATTTGATTCATAAGCATAGGCAAAATGGCGATGAGCTTGATATTAATTCTTTATGTGCGTCGTTCCAAGAAACAGTGACGCAAATTTTATGTGATAAGTTTTTTAGTGCCGCTGAAAGGCTTGGCTATAAAAAGCTTGCTATTGCAGGTGGAGTTGCTGCAAATTCTGGATTAAGAGAGCTTGCAAAGCAAAGGGCAGCTTTACTTGACAAAGAGCTGTTCTTACCACCTTTAAATCTCTGTGGAGATAATGCTGCTATGATAGGCTGTCAAGCATACTATGAATATTTAGGTGGCAATACTGCTGATTCATCACTTAATGCAATTGCTACTAAAAAATTGTAAAGGTATTGATATGGATATAATTGCTCAGAAAAAAGCACCTATTTACGATGCACTGATTAAATATAGAAATAAAAGGATTGTTCCGTTTGATGTTCCAGGTCATAAGATGGGCAGAGGAAATCCCGAACTCACTGATTTTTTAGGGCAAAAATGCCTAACTACTGATGTCAATTCTTCAAAGCCACTTGATAACCTATGTCATCCAGTATCTGTTATAAAGGAATCAGAGGAACTGGCAGCTGATGCATTTGGGGCGGGTCATGCCTTTTTTATAGTAAATGGTACAACCTCAGCTGTGCAAGCTATGATTTTATCTACTTGCAAGTCGGGGGAAAAAATTATTATGCCTAGAAATGTGCATAGAAGTGCAATTAACGCTTTAATTTTAAGTGGGGCTGTGCCGGTTTATGTAAACCCAAGCCTTAATAAGCATCTAGGCATCCCACTTGGAATGAGCGTTGAAGCTGTACGTGACGCTATTACAAAGCATCCCGATGCTAAAGCCGTTTTTGTAAATAATCCTACCTATTACGGTATTTGTTCTAATATAAAAGAAATAATAAGCTTGGCACACGAGAATAATATGAAGGTACTCGCTGATGAGGCACATGGAACACATTTTTATTTTGGTGATGGTATGCCTGCTTCAGCAATGTCTGCTGGTGCTGATTATGCAGCTGTTTCCATGCATAAATCGGGTGGCTCGCTTACGCAAAGCAGTTTTTTATTAATATCTGATAAAGTTTCAGCAGGACATGTAAGGCAGATTATCAATATTACTCAAACGACAAGCGGCAGCTATTTGCTTATGTCAAGTCTTGATATAAGCAGAAGAAAGCTGGCACTAGAGGGAAAAGAAATATTTAAAAAGGTACAGAAATTTGCAAACTATGCCCGTCGTGAGATAAATGAAATCGGAGGTTATTATGCCTTTGCAAAGGAGCTTTGTGATGGAGGTGCTTTTTATGATTTTGATGTTACAAAGCTGTCTGTGCATACACTTGATATAGGACTTGCAGGTATCGAGGTTTATGATATTTTAAGAGATGAATATGATATACAAATAGAGTTCGGCGATTTAGGAAATATTTTAGCATATATTTCAATTGGTGACAGAGAGCTTAATTTGGAAAGGCTTGTAGGAGCTTTAGCGGATATAAAAAGACTTTATAAGGGGCGAAAAAACGGTATGTTTGACCATGAATATATCGAGCCTCATGTTTGCTTAACACCTCAGCAGGCATTTTATGCTGAAAAACAATCACTTCCTTTAAAAGAAAGTATAGGCAAAATAAGTGCTGAATTTGTTATGGCATATCCACCGGGAATACCCGTACTAGCTCCTGGTGAGTTGATAACAGATGAAATTTTAAATTATATTAAATATGCAAAGGAAAAGGGCAGTTTTTTAACTGGTACGGAGGATTTGTCAATAGAAAACATTAATATCGTTAAATAAAATGATTGAAATTATTTTTGAAATTTCATTTTTGTGTATTTAAAAGTCATTGTTATTAATTTTATGTAATAATATACATGAACATTTATCCAAAATCATTGATGTTTTTTACTATAATTTTATTGATTTTAAATTTAAGTTTTATATATTATAACAAAATAGATGGATTATATAAGTTATTAGTGAAAATAAACTTGATTATTTAAAAGAAATATGTATAATTAGATATAAGTTTTATATATCATGCAAGAATGAAATTTAAAACTTTCAAAATTAAATATGGAGGTTATTTATGAAAAGAAAAATATTAGCGTCAATTTTAGCTGGACTTGTTACAATTTCATCTTTGACAGCTTGCGACAATAAGTCTAACAGCGGTGATGGTGATGAAATTGTCATTGGTGCTGTTGGGCCTCATACAAAGGATTTATCAGTTTATGGCATTCCTGTAAAAAATGGAATTGAAATGGCTGTTAAGGAAATTAATGAAAATGGCGGCATTAATGGTAAGAAAATTAGACTTGCTATTGAGGATAACCAAAGCTCAGATTCTGAGGTTGTAAATGCTTATAATAAATTGAAGGATACTGAAAAGGTAGTTGCAATTATTGGTGATGTTACTTCAGGTAACTCGTCAATAGTAGCTGCTAGAGCTAATGCTGATAAGATTCCTATGCTTACACCTTCTGCTACTGATGCTAGTGTAACACAAACAGGAGAATATATATTCCGTGCTTGTTTTACAGACCCTGTACAAGGTGAAATCGTAGCTAATTATTCTGTTGAAAAGCTTGGTGCTAAGACTGCTGCTGTTCTTTATAATGCTGATGACTCTTATTCAAGAGGCTTGTTTGAAGGCTTTAAGGCTGCCGCTGAGGAGCTTAACCTTGAAATAATTGCAGAAGAAACATATAATAACAAAGCAGTTGACTTTAATTCTCAGCTAACAAATATAAAAAATGCAAACCCTGACATCCTCTTTGTACCTGTTTATGCTGAAGATGCTGCTTTAATCGTAAATCAGGCAAAATCAGTAGGAGTTACTTCAACATTAGTTGGAGGAGATGGCTGGGACGGTATCCTTTCCAAGATGAATGGTGGGGAAGACGCACTTGCAAATTCTTATTTCTTCTCAGGATTTTCAACTGTAAGCACTGATGAAAAAGTACAGAAGTTTGTAAGTGACTATAAAGCAGCTTATGATTCTGATCCTGCTTCCTTTGCAGCACTTGCATATGATGCTACTTATATGATGGCTGAAGCTATTAAAAATGCCGGCTCAACAGATGGAGCAAAGATTATTGAAGAATTGAAAAAGCTTGAATATGACGGTATTACTGGTACTACAAAATTCGGTGAGGACCGTAATCCTATTAAGGCTATTATGGTATCAAGCTTTGAGGGTGCAAATTATAAGTATATTGAAAATTACGAAGTAGATTAAGTATAAAAATTATAAAGCGAGGATAATCATAAATAGAAGAGATTACCGTGTTCACATTGCCATTAGGCAGTGTGAACCGCTTTAGAAAATGGAAGGTTCCGCTATGGATATATTCATACTACAACTGATAAATGGCTTGAGTTTGGGAAGTATTTATGCACTAGTAGCTTTAGGTTATAGCATGGTGTATGGTATTGTAAAGCTTATTAACTTTGCTCACGGCGATATAATAATGGTTAGCTGTTTTACAATGTATACAGCAATGGAAATTGCAGGTCTGCCTCTTTTAGTATCAATACCTCTTACATTGATACTAACAGCTGTTTTAGGTATTATTATTGAAAAATTGGCATATGACAGGCTTATTTCTAAGGGAGTGGAAAGAATTTCACTGCTGATTACAGCTATTGGTGTCAGTATCTTTTTACAGAGTACTTTTCAGCTTATTTTCAAAGCGGACAGCCTTCGCTATCAGGCTTTTTTACCGTCAAAAACTATTTCATTATTCGGAATAGAGCCTAGCTTGAAATCCGTTGTAACTATTATAGTTTCTTTGGTTTTAATGCTGGCATTAACTTTATTTGTAAAGCTTACAAAGGTTGGCAAGGCTATGCGTGCAGCCTCTGAGGACGCTTCAGCTGCAAAGCTTATGGGTATAAATACATCAAATGTTGTAGCTTTTACTTTTGCTATTGGTTCACTTTTAGCAGCTGTCGCAGGAATACTTTATTTTGAAAGCTATCCGAGAATTGAGCCTTATATGGGTGGTATGCTTGGACTAAAGGCTTTTGTAGCTGCTGTTATTGGTGGAATAGGCAGTATACCCGGTGCTATGGCAGGAGGACTTATTTTAGGCGTTGCTGAGGCTATGACTGTCAGTATAGGACTATCTAGCTATTCAGATGCCGTTGTATTTGGAATTTTAATTATTATGCTTGTGCTTAAGCCATCTGGTTTATTTGGCAAGAATATAAGAGAGAAGGTGTAAAGATGGATAAGTTAAGAAAAAAACGCCTTCTTAATAATGGTATAGCTATTGTTTTAGTTATTGTACTTTATGTTTTGCTTGAAATATTAATCAGAACTGAATTGCTTAATCCCATTGGTTTTACTTCTGATTTTTTCAAAAAAATGTTTATCAATATTATTTTGGCAGTAAGTCTTAATTTGGTTACAGGCTTTTTAGGACAACTTTCTTTAGGTCATGCGGGATTTATGTCGGTTGGTGCTTATACAGCTGCTTTGATTACTATTCATGCTGATTTGCCCATTTATATTGAATTTCCTTTAGCTTTACTTGCAGGTGGGCTAATGGCTGTTGTTTTTGGCTTGATTGTCGGTATTCCGTGCCTTAGATTAAAGGGTGACTATCTTGCTATACTTACCTTAGGCTTTGGTGAGATTATTAAGGTTATAATGACAAACTTAAAGGGCCTTACAAATGGTGCAAGTGGGTTAAATGCTATTCCTTCCTACTCGAAATTCGGATATGTTTATTTTATCTCTATTCTAACAGTTTATATTATTTATAAGTTTATTAAGTCAAGGCATGGACGAGCTGTTATTTCCATAAGAGAAAATGAAATTGCTGCCGAGTCATGCGGAGTTAATCTAACATATTATAAACTATTTGCTTTTCTTATAGCATCATTTTTTGCAGGAATTGCAGGAGGACTTTATGCGCATAATATAGGATATATTGCACCGAAAACCTTTGACTACAACTATTCAATCGAAATCTTGATTATGGTAGTTTTGGGGGGAATGGGCTCTATTACAGGTTCAGTAGTAGCTGCTTGTGCTTTGACAATTATTCCTCAGCTTTTAAAATATATGAATCTTGGTCAATATCAAATGCTGTTGTATTCTATTATTTTAATAGCAATTATGCTATTTAGACCATATGGTTTAATGGGTAAGTATGAATTTTCTTTAAGCAAGCTATTGAATAAAGGTAAAAGAGCTTCTCAAGGAGGTACAGAAAATGAATGAAAGTAAAAAGCTCCTTGAAATAAATGAACTTAGTATATCCTTTGGTGGACTTAATGCTGTTACTGATGTTAATTTTTACATTAACAGTGGTGAAATATTTGGTTTGATAGGTCCTAATGGTGCGGGTAAAACTACCTTGTTTAATATGATAACAGGTGTGTATTTACCGACAAAAGGTAATGTAACGTTCGATGGTAAGGTGGTTTCAGGTAAAAAAACCTACCAGATTAATAATATTGGTATAGCGAGAACCTTTCAAAACATCAGATTATTTAGGGAAATGTCTGCTATTGATAATGTAATGCTTGCTATGAACAAGGAAACGAATTACAATTTATTACAATGCATTTTCGGCACATCAAAATATGTTTCCGAAGAAAAGAAAATATTTGATAAGGCTATGAAACTGCTTGATTTTATGGGAATAGCTGAGTTTTATAACTATAAAGCGATGAATCTGCCTTATGGCCAGCAAAGAAAGCTTGAGATAGCACGAGCTTTAGCATCGGATCCAAAATTGCTATTGCTTGATGAACCTGCCGCCGGAATGAATCCCACGGAAACTGCTGAGCTTGCTGATATAGTACGTAAAATTCGTGAAAAGCTAAATGTTACTATTCTTTTGATAGAGCATGATATGAGCTTTGTTATGTCGCTTTGTGAGAGAATTGTAGTATTGGATTATGGAAAGCTTATTGCAAATGGCACGCCTCAAGAGATTAAAAACAATCCAAAGGTTATTGCCGCATATCTTGGGGGTGAATAAATGAGTGCTGAGAAAATGTTGAGCGTTAAGGATCTGCATGTTTATTACGGGCAAATTCATGCTATAAAGGGCATTGATTTTGAGGTTGAACAAAATGAAATTGTAACACTTATTGGTGCGAATGGTGCTGGTAAGACTACTATTCTTCATACTATTTCCGGACTTATCCCTGCAAAAGAGGGAGAAATAAAGTTTTGTGGAAATAATTTGACTGCTATGGCAGCTCATAATGTTACAAAGCTTGGGTTATCACATGTACCTGAGGGACGTCATGTTTTTTCTGAAATGACTGTGCTTGAAAACCTAGAAATGGGTGCATATACAAGAAAAGATAGAAGTAAAATTTCTGAGGACTTGGATTTTATTTTTACTCGACTTCCACGACTTAAGGAAAGAAGAAAGCAAAATGCCGGCACGCTTTCCGGAGGGGAACAGCAGATGCTTGCAATAGGCAGAGCGTATATGGCTAAGCCAAAAATGATGCTGCTTGATGAACCGACGATGGGACTTTCTCCACTTTTAGTTGGTGAAATATTTGAGATTATCAAGCTTGTAAATCAGATGGGTGTAACTATTTTATTAGTTGAACAGAATGCTAAGCTAGCCCTTGAAATATCCAATAGGGCATATGTTCTTGAAACGGGTCGTATGGTTATGAATGGACTTTCTAAGGATTTGCTTAATGATGAGCGTGTTAAGGATGCATATTTAGGAGGGTGATTATGGAGTTTATTTGTTATCCTAGATGTACGACGTGCAAGCGTGCTAAGACTTGGCTTGAGGAAAAGGGCTGTGAATTTAAAGTAAGGGATATAAAAGAAAATCCTCCTAGCTATGAGGAGATAAAGTTATTTTATGAGAAAAGTGGCTTGGATATAAAAAAATTTTTTAATACAAGCGGACTTTCGTATAAATCTCTTGGATTAAAGGATAAGTTGTCTAATCTTTCCATTGAGGATAAATTAAAGCTTCTTTCCTCCGACGGTATGCTTATAAAGCGTCCTATTCTTTTGATAAATAATAATGTATTAGTAGGTTTTAAGGCTGATGCTTGGGCAGAGGCTATAAATAGTTTATAAAAATAAAATCTCCCTTTAATTTGGGAGATTTTATTTTTATGCTGTATTTTTTGATGCGTTAAGATTCATTATATTCCACAATCTAGCTCTTATAGGTAAGAATACGGCTATGGCGATAGCAGCCTTTCCTATATCAAATGGTATAAAAGGTATTACCGCTGATGCTAATGCTTGTCCAAAGCTTATATCCATAACCTGTGCTAATCTTAGTGTACCACAGGCATAGCATATAAGTAAAGCTGCAATCATTCCTAATGAAATTATAATTATTCTAAGTGGTAAGGGTTTTTCTTTTAAAAGTTTAATTGAAAGCTTAACTGAAAGTGCCACTACTAACGCCATAATAGGATATGTAATCAGATATCCTCCAGTAGGGCCTGATATTACAGCCACACCACTACCAAACTTTGAAAATACAGGAAGCCCTGCTATTCCGATAAGAATGTAAATCGCTTGGGATAAAAAAGCCAGTTTTGGGGTTAATAAAATTCCCGAAACAAATACTGCTAATACCCCCAAGGTTATAGGCACTTGCGAAAAGGGTATTGTGATTGAAAAAGGGGAGATAATACAAGTTAATGCAGCTAAAATAGCTGTAAATGTCATTTCTCTTAATGTAATAAATTTTTTCATAATCCACCTTTATTTAATTTTATTATACAAATTCGTGATTAATTATTTTACAATAAAGTGTATAAATAGCTTGATTTGATGGGAAAATTATTTCGCAAAGCTTTTAATCATTAATTTGTATAAAGATATTTTTCACAAGACAATAGGCTAACTTCAGCAGATGAGAGTGTAATAATTTTACCTTTGTTTTTACCGTCTATAATTTCTGCCTTTAATCTGCCTTTGTTATCAATATCAATTGCCTTTATTATGATTTTTTCTTTAAAGTTATTTGCTATTACGTGTTTGTTTAGTATGAAAAGCCTGCTTTTATACTCTTTAATAATATCTGATGAATTTTTTTGCAGGTCGATGAGGTTCTGCTCAAATTCATTTAAAATTTTGGCGGCAAGCTCATTTCTTATAGCGGCTTGTGATATGAAATCGGAAAGTGTGCAGGCGAATTCCTGTAAACATTCGGGCAAGCTTCCTGTATTTATGCCAATACCTGTTATGATTGTGTC
Source organism: Clostridiales bacterium (assembly GCA_012518465.1). GTDB lineage: Bacteria > Bacillota > Clostridia > Oscillospirales > Ruminococcaceae > JAAYSD01. The sequence goes on along the minus strand of JAAYSD010000076.1, from coordinate 15,602 downwards.
GGCAGTATTTTCTTCAGCATTAAATACCACTTCGGTAAGTATTCCACAGAATTTTTTGTCACCTATAAAAATATCATTTACCCATTTTATTTTAGGTGAAATTGATGGAGAAAAGCTCTCTACTGCCTTGCATACAGAAATTGCAGCAGCTATTGTAATAAGAGTGAAGTCTTTAAATTCAGCTTCAGGCTTAAAATAGATGCTCATGTATAAACCTTGCCCTTTTTCGGATAAAAAGCTTCTGCCACGCCTTCCTCTTCCATCTGTTTGCTCTTCGGATAATAAAGTGTAGCCATTTTCAATGTTTTGATTATTTTTTACAGTTTTAAGCTCGTTGTTAGTGGAATTAACTGTTTGCCTAATGTCAATTTTAGAGCCTAAAACCCGTGCTTTTAGATATTTTTTTATCTCAAGCTCACTCAACCTATCATTATCATTAGAAAATATATACCCACTGTTTTTAAGGGAAATAATCTTATACCCTTCCTTTTTAAGGGAATTGATATTTTTCCATACTGCATTTCTAGAAACGTTCAGCTGTCTTGCAAGCTCACCACCAGAAATAGGTGTGCCTTTGTTTTCTTCAAGAATCTTGAGTATTAGTTTTTTCATAATTCACCGCCAATATAATTATAGCATATTTTTTTAAACTGTCAACCTTTTTTATAAAAATAGTTGACAAAATGTTAGTTTTCAATCAAATAATTTTAATAAGTATCTTTATTATAGAAGTTGACTTTATATTTATATGATATTATAACATGAAATTTTATTTTTTTATATACTAAGAGCTTTATTTATGAGTTTTAATGTATTTTTAAAGTAATTAACAATATTGTACTTGTTTTTTCTTTAAAAAAGTGTTAAAATAATAAATAATATTGTGATGCTATTATAGATTTGGAGAATTTTTATGAATGAGCGTCTTTCCTATCTTCAGGAAAAAGCTAATAAACTTCCTTTGTCCTCCGGCGTATATCAAATGAAGGATAGGAATGGAAAGATTATATATATAGGCAAGGCAAAGGCTTTAAAAAATAGAGTAACCACTTATTTTCATAACAGTGCGAATCATAATTTTAAAACTCAAAAGCTTGTTGAAAAAATATTTGATTTTGATTTTATAGTTACTGAAAGTGAGCTGGATGCCTTAGTTCTTGAGGCAAGTCTTATTAAGCATTATAGCCCGAAATACAATATTCTTTTAAAAGATGATAAGGGTTATAATTATGTGAGAATTTCTGGAGGAGAATATCCAAAGATTACGTACGCTTTGCAAAAGGCTGATAAAAATTCCACTTATTTAGGTCCTTATACAAGTGGATATACTGTAAAACAAGCGGTCGAAGATGCTAATAAAATATTTATGCTGCCAAATTGTAATAGGGTATTTCCTAGGGATTTTAAGAAAGAACGTCCGTGTCTAAATTATCACATTAAAAGATGCATGGGTGTTTGCCTTGGAAATATTAAGGCGGAACAATATCAGCAGCAGGTTAGATTAGCTGTTGATTATATAAAAAATGGAAGTAAGGATGCTGTAAAACGTCTTACAAATGAAATGAATGAGGCGGCAGAGGCTTTAGAATTTGAGCGTGCAGCTAGAATACGTGATCAGCTAAAGGCTATTGAAAGGCTGAATGTTTCTCAGACAATAAATGCCAGCATACATGAAAATAGTGATATTATTGCTTTTTCAGAAAGTGCGGGACTTGTTAGCGTTGCTGTAATTTTATACAGAAACGGAAAGCTTGTAGATAAGGAAAATTATTTTTTAGGTGATGTATATTCTCCTGATGAGATGAGGAGCGATTTTATAGTTGAATATTATTCCAATAAAGAGGAAGTACCTAAGGAAATTTTACTTGATGAAACGCCATTGGATGAACTGCTTGTAGCTGAATATTTAAGAAAAAGATTTGATAAAAATGTTAAAATTCATGTTCCACAGCGTGGTGAAGCTTTGACTCAAGTTATGCTTGCTAAAAACAATGCCAGTGAGTATCTATCTTTGAAAATAGGACGAACTTCAAAGGAAATCACTGCTTTAGAGGATTTGAAAAAGTTGCTAGCTCTTGATAAAGTGCCTGAAAGAATAGAAAGCTATGATATTTCTAATTTTGGTGAAACGGGCATAGTAGGTGGAATGGTTGTCTATATTAATGGCAGACCGGAAAAGTCACTGTATAGAAAATTTGCTATTAAGGAAGTTGTCGGGCAAGATGATTATGCATCAATGTGCGAAGTAATTAGACGTAGATTAAATAGATTTTTAGATGGTGACAGCAGCTTTTCACCACTGCCCGACTTGATTTTGCTTGATGGTGGAAAAGGCCATGTTTCTGCTGTTTCAAGGGTGCTTGAGGATTTGAAAATAGATATACCTTTATTCGGGCTTGTTAAGGATAAAAAGCATAGAACTAGGGCTATTGCAAAACAAGGCGGAGAAATAGAGATTTCTGCAAATAAGAATTTATTTAGCTTTTTAACCAAAATACAAGACGAGGTGCATAGGTTTTCCTTATCTTTTCAAAGGGTTAAACATAAAAAGACTACTTATGCACTTGAGCTTACAAAATTTTCTGGGATAGGGGAAAAGAAAGCTGAAGCACTGCTTAAAGAATTTAAGACTAAAAAAGGCTTGAGACAGGCAAATGCTGAGGAGCTTGCAAAAGCTGCTAAAATCTCAATAGAAAAGGCAGAAAAGCTAAAGCAATATATTGAAAATATTTTTTAAATGAGGAAATTATGAGGATTATTACTGGAAGTGCAAGAGGAAGAAAGCTTATTACACCTGAAAATTATGAAATAAGACCAACATCGGAAAATGTGAAGGAAGCTATTTTTAGCTCAATAAACTTCGATATAGAGGACAGTGTTTTTCTTGATTTATTTGCTGGGACTGGACAGATGGGACTTGAGGCTTTAAGCAGAGGTGCAAAAGCTGCTGTTTTTGTAGATAATTCGCCTGAGGCTGTAAAGATAGTGAGAAAAAATGTGGAAAATACGGGATTTTTAGAAAAGGCACGAGTGGTATCTATGCCATTTTCTACTTTTTTAAAGACTAATCAGAGGAATTTTGATATAGCTTTTATAGACCCTCCTTACGGCAGGAAGCTTGTTCAAAAAGCACTGTCTAAAATTTCGGACCATATGAGCGACAGGGGAATTATTATATGCGAGCATGAGGGAGATAAGCTCCCCGATGAGTTTGAAGGATTTAAGCTTTATAAAAATTATAAATACGGTGCTACTTATGTTTCCGTATTTAAAAGGGAGGTGGCATAGTGAGGACAGCTATTTATCCTGGTAGCTTTGACCCTGTTACAAATGGGCATTTAGATATTATATCACGTGCTACAAAGCTTTTTGATAAGGTAATTGTTTTAGTATCAGTAAATCCGATTAAGCCTAGCAGCTTTAGTATTCAAGAGAGAAAAGAATTGCTTATAAAGGCTACTTCATCTCTAGAAAATGTTGAAATCGATAGTTATGATGGCTTGCTTATTGATTATTTTAATCAAAAGAAAGCTGATGTTATTATAAAAGGGCTTAGAGCTATGTCGGATTTTGAGTATGAATTTCAGATGGCTATGGCAAATAAAAAGCTGCAAGGTGAGGCAGAAACCATTTTCCTTACTGCTAGCTCTGAAAATACATTTTTATCCTCTAGTATGGTAAAGCAGATTGCAATGTTTAATGGTGATATAAGTGCTTTTGTACCTAATTGTATACATGAGCAAATAAAATTAAGACTAAAAAGATAATTTTTATTAAATAAAAAGGAGTAGTGCTATGAATGTTGATGAAATTTTGGATATGATTGATGAGCTACTTGAAAAGGCTGTTGCTTTTCCTCTTACAGGCGGAAAAAGTTTAATTGACATTGATAAGCTTAATGAACTGGTTTCTGAAATTAGGCTTAATATGCCTACTGAAATTAAGCAGGCAAAAAACCTTGTCAATGATAGGAAAGTAATAATCAGTGACGCAAAGGCAGAGGCTGAAACAATTATTAGAAAAGCTGAAGAACGTGCTAAGCTTTTAATTTCCAAGGAGGAAATTGTAAGACAGGCACAGGATAGAGCAACTGATATTATTGCTACTGCACAGTCAAGGGCAAAGGAAATTCGCACTGCTACAAATGAATATGTTGACGGAATGCTCGGTCGTGCTGAAGAGCTGTTGACTAAAAACCTTGTTGATGTTAAAAAGACAAGGGCAGCTTTGCGTGGCGGAAATAAATAAAAATGAGGTGGTTTTTTTGTATAATATATTTTCATATAGAATTTCAGGGTTACAGCCATCTGCAATTCGTGAAATTTTAAAATTTACTGCTGACCCTTCAGTAATTAGCTTTGCTGCAGGAAATCCTGCACCGGAGGCTTTTCCGGTTGAAACGATAAGAAAGCTTTCAGACGATATTTTAAGAGAAGAGCCTGTTTCAGCCTTGCAATATTCGGTGACGGAGGGTTATACTCCCTTGCGAGATTGGTTAAAAGCTGATATGAAAGAAAAAGGGGTATTTAAGCAAGGCAGAGATGAGCTTGTAATTACTTCGGGTGCTCAGCAGGCTATTGAGGTTATTACAAAAATTCTTTGTAATGAATCAGAAACAATTATCTGTGAAAAGCCTAGCTTTGTAGGGGCATTAAATTCTTTTCGTTCATATAATGCTAAATTAGTAGGTGTTGATATGGATGATGAGGGCATTATTCCAGAAAAGCTTGATAAGGCACTTAAGGATAATCCCAGAACAGCTTTTATATACCTTATACCTAATTTTCAAAATCCTACGGGTAAAACAATGAGCTTTGAGAGAAGAAAGCAGATTTTGAATATTGCTGCTATTCACAAGGTTTTTATCCTTGAAGATAATCCATATGGCGACTTGCGTTTTGATGGGATTGATATACCAAGCTTAAAAGCATTGGATAAGAATAGCCTTGTTATCTATGTTGGTAGTTTTTCTAAGATTCTTGCACCGGGGCTTAGAGTAGGATGGCTTGCCGCTCCCGAGCATATTATACAGAAAAGTGTTGTAGCTATGCAGGTCAGCACGGTTCATACTAATATATGGGCGCAGATGATTGCATACCGTTTTGTGACTACTGTTGATTTTAATGAGCATTTGGAAAACTTACGCTACATTTATAAGAAAAAATATGAGCTAATGATAGGAAATTTGCAATTTAGATTTCCTAATTATATTACTTTTACTGAGCCGGAGGGTGGCTTGTTTATTTGGGGGACTTTACCTAAGGGCTCCGATATGATGAAGTTTTGTAGAACAGCTGTTGAGCATAAGGTAGCTATTGTACCCGGTTCTGCATTTATGCCCAAGGAAAGTGATGTCACCACATCATTTAGGCTAAATTATTCAACTCCTACTGATTTACAAATTGAAAATGGTGTTGAGATATTAGCAAAAGTGGCTAAAAAATTATATTATTTTTAAGAAAGGTTTTTATGAAACAGATAAATAATAATCCAAAAAAGAAAATTTTCAGTGGTATTCAGCCTACCAATACTCCGCATATTGGAAATTATTTAGGTGCAATGAAAAATTGGTTAAAGCTCCAAGATGAATATGAATGTACGTATAGTATAGTCGATTTACATTCTATTACAGTAAGACAGGATCCTGCAAAGCTTAGAAAACAAATTATGGAAAGCTTTGCTTTGCTAATTGCAATGGGGCTTGACCCTGAAAAATCCACTGTTTTTGTTCAGGGGCATAATCCAAGGCACGCTGAGCTTTCGTGGATACTTTCTTGTTATACACAGTTTGGTGAGCTTTCTAGAATGACTCAGTTTAAAGATAAATCAAAAAAGAATTCGGATAATATTAATGCAGGCTTGTTTACGTATCCTGTTTTGATGGCTGCTGATATTTTACTATACCAAGCTGATTTAGTACCTGTTGGAATTGACCAAAAGCAGCATCTTGAGCTTGCACGAAATATAGCAGTAAGATTTAATAATGCATATGGTGAAACCTTTACAGTTCCCGAGCCATATATTTCAAAGTCGACTGCAAAAATTATGTCATTGCAAGATCCTTTTGCTAAAATGTCGAAATCCGATGAAAATCCTAATTCCAGCGTATCTGTACTCGATGATAGGGATACTATTATCAGAAAATTCAAGCGTGCTGTCACAGATTCTGATAAGGAAATATGCTATAAGGAAGGAAAGGATGGTATAAATAATCTTATTTCAATTTATTCAGCAGCTACTGATAAGAGTATTGAGCAAATTGAAAAGGAATTTGATGGAAAGGGTTATGGCGATTTTAAAATAGCTGTTGGCGAGGCTGTTTCTGATATGTTAAAGCCTATGCAGGAAAGATTTAAGGAAATCATTAAGGACAAAAAATATATAAATGATTTAATGATTTTAGGTGCTGAAAAAGCACAAAGAGCAACTTTTAAGACCTTGAAAAAGGTGCATAAAAGGGTTGGCTTTGTAGTTTTATAAAACAATGAATGAAAGAAAGGCGATATTAATTTAATGATAACTGTTTCTAATGTGAGTTTAAGCTTTGGTGGGCAGACTTTATTTAAGGATGTTGACTTACAGTTTAATTCGGGTAATTGCTATGGTGTAATTGGTGCTAACGGTGCTGGAAAATCAACATTTTTAAAAATACTCTGTGGTGAATTAGAGCCTACAACGGGCAATGTTTTTATGCCTGAAAATATGCGTATGTCTGTTTTAAAGCAGGACCATTATGCGTATGACCAATATACTGTTCATGATACAGTAATTATGGGAAATGCCAGACTCTATGAGATCATGCAGCAAAAAGAGGAGCTGTATGCCAAGGAAGATTTTTCTGAAGAGGATGGAAATCTTGCCTCCGAGCTTGAGGGAGAATTTGCTGAGCTTGGCGGATGGGAGGCAGAAAGTGAAGCATCAAAGCTTATTCAAGGGCTAGGACTTGATGAAAATCTTTTGTATTCAAAGATGGAGAGTCTTACAGGTAATGAAAAGGTAAAGGTGCTTTTAGCTCAAGCTTTATTTGGTAATCCGGAAATAATATTGATGGACGAGCCGACGAATAACCTTGATATTGATGCTATTGCTTGGCTTGAGGATTTTCTTGCTGAATATTATGGCACTGTAATTGTAGTTTCTCATGACAGGCATTTTTTGAATAATGTTTGTACGCATATAGTTGATATTGATTATGGTAAAATAAAAATGTTTATCGGAAACTATGAGTTCTGGTATGAAAGCAGTCAGCTGATCCAACGCTTAATAAAACAGCAGAACAAGAGAAGCGAAGAAAAAATAAAAGAGCTTCAGGCATTTATTGCACGTTTTTCAGCTAATAAATCTAAGTCCAAGCAGGCTACCTCAAGAAAGAAAATGCTGGATAAAATTAAAGTGGAGGAGATGCCTGTTTCCAATAGAAAATATCCTTATATAGGCTTTGAAATGCAAAGAGAAGTAGGAAAGGATATTCTTTCAGTTGATGCAATTTCAAAAGCGGTTGACGGAGAGGTGCTGCTTAAAGATGTAAGCTTTACTGTTAATAAAGGTGATAAGATAGCCTTTATTTCAGAAAATCCTAATGCAATTACAGCATTTTTCAAAATCTTAATGGAAGAAATGCAAGCAGATGAGGGGAGCTATAAGTGGGGAAGTACCGTAAGCGTTAGCTATTTCCCGTCGGATAATAGTAAGTACTTTGATAATGAGCTGAATATAATTGATTGGATGAGGCAGTATTCAGAAGATGAAACGGAAACTTATTTAAGAGGCTTTTTAGGTAGAATGTTGTTTTCTGGTGATGATGTTTACAAGCCTGTAAAAGTCTTATCAGGCGGCGAAAAGGTGCGTTGTATGTTTTCTAGGATGATGCTATTCGGCTCAAATGTGCTTATGCTTGATCATCCTACTAATCATTTGGACTTAGAAAGTATTACAGCTGTTAATAACGGCTTGCTGGAGTTTAAAGGTAATGTTTTATTTTCATCACATGACCATGAAATTTTGCAAACTGTTGCAAATAGAATAATTGAAATAACTCCACAAGGAATATATGATAGGATAGGCAGCTATGAAGATTATTTGCAGTGGAGGAAAGAGTCTAATTTAGGTAAGCTTATTCTAAAATAAAATTAGTTAATAAATTATGGCTATTTAGTCATAATGCTTGACAAATTGATGAATTTATGATTTAATATATTTTAAGGTTTTTTATTTAAAAGTATATTTTGTGCTTTGACTTTAATCGTTTAAAGCTTTATAGCTTTTATATTATGCAGTAAAATTATTGCTAAAAAATGAAGGAGAGATTAGTCAAATGAGAAGATTTAAGAAATACCTTGCTCTTTCTACTGCTATTATTATGGGTCTTACATCATTTTCAGCATGCAGTAAGGAAGAAAACTCCGGTGAAAAGAAAATTAAAATTGGTGTTGCTCAGCTTGCTCTACACGTTTCACTTGATGAAGTTAGAGATGGTTTTACAGCAAAGCTTAAAGAACTAGGCTATGTTGATGGAGAAAATGTAGAAATCGATTATAAGGACGCTCAGGGAGAGCCGTCTAACAATCAGGCTATTATTGATTCTTTTAAAACTGATAAAAAGGACGTTATACTTGCGATAGCTACATCAACTTCACAAGCTGCTGAAAAAATCAGTGATGATATTCCAATTGTATTTGCCGCAGTAAGTGACCCTGTAACATCAGGTCTTGTTGAGTCATTGGAAAACCCCGGCAAAAATGTTACCGGTGTATCTGATGCATTGGATTTAGAGCGTTTTGTTGATTTAATGTATACGCTTACACCTGATATTAAAAAAGTTGGATTATTGTATAATTCAGGTGAAGTTAATTCAATCGATGCTATTAATGCTTTGAAAGAACAGCTCAATAGCATGGGCAAAGAGGTTGAGTTTGTTGAGGGCGGAGTTACAAACACTGGAGAAGTTGCACAGGCTGCACAATCTCTTATAAACAAAGGCGTAGACGCTTTGTTCACTCCTACTGATAATACTTTGGCATCTCAGATAGGTCCTGCTGCTAGATTAGCAGAAGAAGCTAAGATACCTTTCTATGTTGGTGCTGATTCCATGGTAAAGGGTGGCGCACTAGCAACTGTTGGTATTAATTATAATTTAGTCGGTGAAGATGCTGCTGTTATGGTAGCTGATATAATTAATGGTACTAAAAAAGCATCAGAAATACCTGTAAAGGTTTATTCAGATGAGCTTTCCATCTATATTAATAAAAAGACAGTTGAAGCTATTGGAATTACGATTCCTGATAGTGTTAAAAACAATCCGAAACTAGTATTAATCTAAGAATAAAGGAATTTATATGTTTTCAATCAATGCATTAGAGCTGGGATTGATATTTTCGATTATGACAATGGGTGTGTTTGTATCTTTAAGGATACTAAACATACCCGATTTGTCCGTCGATGGTTCTATCGTCCTAGGCTTAGCCGTTTCATCTTATTTTACGATACACGGTATGCCTATTTTGGGCATATTTCTATCATTTTTTGCAGGCACTTTAGCAGGTGCTGTAACAGGCTTACTTATAACGAAAATGAAGATTCAGCCTATACTTGCTGGTATATTAACTATGACAGCACTTTATACTGTAAATTTCAGAATAATGGGCAGGCCAAACCTTGATTTACCTGTTGAAACGAAAAGACTTGGCAATGATTATTATACAATTTTTACCCCTTTTGAAGAGCTGCTTGGAAAAGATTGGCACGTTGTAATTGTTGTTAGCTTAATCGTACTAATTATTGCTGTTTTACTATATTTGTTTATGAAAACTCAGATAGGCATTTCTCTAAGAGCAACTGGTGATAATGAGCATATGGTTAGAGCTACGTCTATAAATGCTGACGGTATGAAGGTTTTAGGGCTTGCACTGGCAAATGGCTTGGTTTCTCTTTCTGGTGGGATATGGGCACATCAGCAGCAAACTGCCGATATAAGTAATGGTCTAGGTATGCTAGTAGCATCTCTTGCAGCAATAATTATTGGAGAAGTAATTTTTAAGAAAACAAATGTGATTTCCGGCATTTTGGCTGCTATTTCTGGTATAATTATTTATCGATACATATATAGTATAGCTTTAACCTTTGGATTGCGTGGAGAGGATTTAAAGCTTATTACTGCTGTTATTGTAGTTGGCATTATTGGGATAAAGATGATTAGATTCAAAGATATTTTTGCTAAACTTGGCTCTGGAAACGGAGGTGGCAAGAATGCTTGAAATTAAAGATTTTTCCATTACTTTTAATAAAGGAACTGTTGATGAACGCAAGGGCTTAGAAAATTTCAGCCTTAGCTTAGATGATGGTGATTTTGTAACAGTTATAGGCTCGAATGGTGCAGGAAAGTCCACTTTACTTAATACTATTTGTGGCTCATACAAGGTTGATAGCGGAAAAATTGTTTTAGATGGTATGGATATTACCAATCAAAAGGAGCATAGACGTGCAAGGTTTATAGGCAGGCTTTTTCAGGACCCTCTAAGAGGCACAGCACCACATATGACAATTGAGGAAAATTTAGCTTTAGCCTATGGAAGAGGTTCACGTCCGGGGCTTGCATTTGGCGTTAAAAAATCTGATGAAAAGATTTTTAAGGAGAAACTTGCTGAGCTAGATTTAGGACTTGAGGATAGGCTTAAGACACCTGTTGGATTATTGTCTGGCGGACAGCGTCAGGCATTGACTTTACTTATTGCTACTATTGTTACACCTAAGCTGCTTCTTTTAGATGAGCATACAGCAGCACTTGACCCTAAGACTGCCGACAAGGTTATGGAGCTTACTGATAAAATCATAAAAAAGCATTCTATCACTACTTTAATGATTACGCATAATATTAGAAACGCACTAGATTATGGCAATAAAACAATTTTGCTTAGTCAGGGCAGACTTGTTCTCGTGCTTGAAGGGGAAGAGCGTAAAAGTATGACTGTGGAAAACCTTATGAAGCTTTATTCAACAACTGCTGCTGATAGCTTTTCTGATAAAATGATTTTATAACATTTTTAGATTTTTTAAAGATAAAAGCAAGGAAGTATTCCTTGCTAAGTTTTTAAGCTAATAGGGGGAGTTTCAACTCCCCCTATTATATATTTTGCCACCATTCACATCACTAAATGCACGTTGCACATACGCGCATTTAGTGATGTTTTTTGCATTTTGTCTTTTTAGATGAACCAAGGAATTATACCTTGTTTTTTTATTTGTTTAAATTTCTTGGATTCTTTTTTACAATATCTATTGCTTTCAGCACTGCTACTTGCACATCAACTTGATGTTGGCTAAGCAAAGCGTCAATCCTAGCGAAAAGCTGTCCTTTAGTTGTATTAACGTATTTAGGAGGCAGGGAATTTAAAGCAATTGCCTTAATATCGTTTATACAATCCTCATTACAGCTTAACTCAGTTTCCTTAATCAATTTTTGTGCTTCATTGGAAACGATTTCTTCCATGATGTTAATAAGTGCCATAGAAACTCCTTTCAACTTATATGTTAATGTTATTATATAATTTTTTTTACAATTTGTCAATATATTTCATTTAAATAATGAGCTAATAAGCAAATTAAATAAATTTTCATTAAATATATTGACTTTTACAAATCATTGTGTTATTATAGTAATGTAGTAACACAGTAAAGTGATTGAGTTGGATGGTATAATATGAAAAAAAACAATTTGATAGTACCTGAGGGTACACGGGACTTAATATTTGATGAATGTGCGGTAAAACGCGAGGTTGAATCACGCTTTAAGCGATTGTTTGAAAGCAGGGGATATTCTGAGGTAATAACTCCGGGGATTGAATTTTACGATGTTTTTACAGGAAAAGCAAGGTATTTTCAGCAGGAACAGCTATATAAGCTTGTTGATTCAAAAAATCGGCTGTTAGTTTTAAGAGCGGATAATACCTTACCTATTGCAAGATTAGTTGCGACTAGATATAGGGAAAGTATTTTTCCTTTAAAAGTATTTTATAATCAAAATATATTTTTAGCAAATCCCAAAAATTCAGGTAAGGATGACGAAATTTCTCAATGTGGCATTGAAATAATCGGTGGAGATATTAGAAAAAGTGATATCGAAGCACTTTCGATAGCAGTAGAAGCTATGAAGGCTAGTGCTTGTGGAAATTTCAGATTTGAAATAGGCAACTCTCAAATTTTTGATGGATTAGTAAAGCTGCTTGAAATATCAGAAGATGAAATCGAGGAGATAAGAGCAGTAATTGACGGTAAGAATTATCCTGCATTAAATTCTATTTTAGATGATTACGGGCAGAACGAGGTTACTTCAGCTTTAAGGGTTTTGCCGTCTCTTTTTGGTGATGGAGGTGTTTTTGAAAAGGCGGAAAAGCTTATGCAGTGGAAATTTGCTCAAGAGGCGATAGAAATGCTGAAAAATACATTCTTATTTCTTGAGGGGCTTGGAATTTCTAATCAAATTACAGTTGATTTTGGTTTAGTGAGCAGGAAAAATTATTATACCGGACTTATTTTTAAAGCATATGCAGAAAACTATGGCAGTCCTATTTTATCCGGTGGAAGATACGATAATCTTATAAGCGATTTTGGCTTTTCAGTACCTGCTGTTGGCTTTGGGCTAAATATAGGGGCGATTTGCATGATTGAGCTTAGCAAATCAAGCAGAGCAAAGGTTAAAGTACCTGATGCAATTGTTTTCTCAGAAAACGAAATGGACGCTGATATAATTTTATATTGCAACAATCTTGCTAATAAGGATTTTATTGTGGAAAACAGCGTTCTGCCAACACTAGAGCAAACTCTTGAGTATGCTAAAAGACGAGGAATTGCACAAGTGCATATTATGGATAGAAACAAAGTTCAAGTTTTAGAAATTGAGGAATAATATGAAGAAAAAGGTTTTAATAGCACTTACAAAAGGGCGATTGGAAAAGGATACAACTGTATTATTTAAAAAGATGGGCTTTGATATATCACAGCTTGAAAATAAAGGCAGAAAGCTGATTCTTTCTATTCCTTCACAAAATATAGATGTTGTACTAGCTAAAGCTGCTGATGTAATTACATATGTCGAGCATGGTGTATGCGATATGGGAATAGTCGGTAAGGATACTATTTCAGAGATGGGAGGCAGCTTTTTTGAAATAAGTGATCTGGGGTTTGGCAGATGTCATTTTGCTTTAGCAGGTAAAAAAGGAATCGATTTTTATAAGGGCTATGGTGTAAAGACAATTGCTACAAAATATCCTAATGTTGCTAGAAGTTTTTTTCAATCCAAAAAAATGGATGTTGAAATTATCAAGATTGAAGGGTCAGTAGAGCTAGCACCATTGCTTTCATTGTCACAGGGGATTGTAGATATAGTTGAAACAGGTACTACTCTTAATGAGAATGGACTTGAGGTAAAGGAGTTTATATCCGATATTTCTGCAAGGCTAATAGTAAATACAGCAAGTATGAAATTAAAGCAGGAAAGAATTTCAGAGATAAAACAGCTTATGGAGGCTAATTTATGATTAAATTAATAAAGTATGAGGATAGTGAAGCTTTTTTAGCAGAAAATAAACAAAGAGCTTCCAGTGTTAATGAAAGTGTAGAAAAGACAGTTAAGCAAATAATTGATAATGTAAAGGCAAATGGCGATAAAGCTGTTAAAGAATATACTAAAAAGTTTGATTGTGAAAAACCTCTTTTTTATGAAGTGCCTCGTGATGCAATTAACGACGCTTTGACAAATGCTGATAGTGAATTTGTAGATTCCATGCTTAATGCTATTGAAAACATTACTGATTTTCACCAAAGGCAAAAACAAAATGGCTATATGGTTGCAAAGGATAATGGTGTTATTTTAGGGCAAAGAGTTCGTGGACTTGATAAGGTGGGACTTTATGTACCAGGCGGTACAGCACCTTTACCATCGTCGCTGATTATGAATGCAATTCCCGCTAAAATTGCCGGTGTTGGTGAAGTTATAGTTACTACCCCTCCGCAAAAGGACGGCTCAGCAAATTCCGATATACTTGTGGCCGCTGCTTTATGCGGGGTTGACAGAATATTTCTTGCAGGTGGGGCACAGGCTGTTGCGGCACTTGCTTTTGGAACTGATGAAATTCCTAAGGTATCTAAAATAGTAGGACCGGGTAATATTTTCGTTGCTACTGCTAAGAAAATGCTTTTTGGTACTATTGATATTGATATGATTGCAGGCCCTAGTGAAATTCTTATAATAGCTGATGAAAAAGCGAATTCAAGGTACATTGCCGCTGATTTGCTATCACAGGCTGAACATGATAAGCTATCAAGCTCTATTTTGGTTACAAACAGCGAAAAGCTGGGAATTGAAGTAAAGGAGCAGATTTCTAAGCAAATAACAAATCTTGACAGAAAGGAAATTGCTGAAAAATCACTCGAAAATTATGGTGTTATAATTGTTTGCAACAACATGAGTGAATGTGTAGATATAGCCAATATTATTGCGGCAGAGCATGTTGAAGTACTCGCTGAAAATCCACTTGAGTTTATAGGAAAAATCGATAATGTGGGTTCGCTATTCCTTGGAGAATATTCACCGGAGGCACTCGGTGACTATTATGCAGGCCCAAATCATGTTTTACCAACAAGTGGCACTGCTAGATTTTTTTCACCTTTAGGTGTGGACAGCTTTATAAAAAAATCAAGCTATATCTATTATACGAAAGAGGCTTTAGAGCTGGGCAAAGATGATATTGTGCGAATTGCTTTGAGAGAAAAGCTAGAGGCACATGCTAATTCTATTGCTGTGAGATTTGAGGATTGATATGTATAGTTTTCCTAAAAAATTAAAAAATTTAACCCCTTATAATCCTATAAGTGGAGAGTATAAGATAAGACTAGATGCTAATGAAAGCTTTATAAACCTTGATAAGGATATTTATAAAATAGCTATTGATGAGATTTTGTTAAATCGTTATCCCGACCCTTTTGCTAAGAGATTATGTAAGGCTTTTGCTGATTTTTATGAAATATCAAGTGAAAATATTACCGTCGGCAATGGCTCAGATGAATTAATAAGCGTTATTATCAATGCATTTTTACCTAAAAAAGCTAGAGTGCTTACTTTTTCACCTGATTTTTCTATGTATAATTTCTATTCTCATTTAAACGAATGTAAGGTAATTTCTCTTGATAAAGAAAATCTTGAATTAACATCGGATATAGTTATTGATAGCTGTGAAAAGACTAAAGCCGATTGTGTCATTTTTTCAAATCCATGTAATCCTACATCTCTAGGTATGGAATATGATGAGATAATAAAAATCGTAGAAAATGTAAATAGTCTGGTTATTTTAGATGAAGCTTATATGGATTTTTGGGATCAAAGCTTGATTTCAGTGGTTCATACATATAAAAATGTTATACTGTTAAGAACTGCTTCAAAGGCACTTGGCATGGCTGGGCTTAGACTTGGCTTTGCTGTGGCAAATAAAAAGCTTACTTATGCTTTAAGGGCGGCAAAATCACCTTATAATGTAAATGGAGTTAGCCAGCTTATTGCTGAAAGATTACTTTTAAATAAGGATATTTTAAAGAAAAATTTATCTCTTATT
>JAAYSD010000075.1 GCA_012518465.1 Clostridiales bacterium | reverse complement strand
TTGGTGGGAGAAGGTGGATTCGAACCACCGAAGCAAGTTGCAACAGATTTACAGTCTGTCCCCTTTGGCCGCTCGGGAATTCTCCCTTATGTTGGAGCTGGTGGACGGACTCGAACCCCCGACCTGCTGATTACAAATCAGCTGCTCTACCAACTGAGCTACACCAGCTAATCAACATTGCTTTAATATTTTAGCATAGTTATTTGAGTTTGTCAAGCATTTTTCTAAAAAAACTTTTATTTCATCAAAATATATATTTTTTTAAGTTTTCGACATATTTATTGTATATTTAGCACAAGAATTTATCACCACTACTATGTAAATAATCTATTTATTAATTAATATTTCTAATATACAACAAAGGATTGATTTATTTATAAAATAGTGATATACTATTTAAGTATATAAATATGAAAAAGCTAGGAGATTTTTTATGAAAGAAAATAAAATTATTCATGGTTTTATGCTTAAGCAAACAAAAATTATAAATGAACTTGATGCGAAAATGCATATTATGGAATACCAAAAAAATGGTGCCGAACTGCTTTGGATTGAAAGAAAAGAAAAAAATAAAACTTTTTCAATATCATATAAAACAACACCTGAAGATGACACTGGAGTTTTCCATATTCTTGAACATTCCGTGCTTAACGGGTCTAAAAAATATCCTGTAAAAGAGCCTTTTGTTGAACTTTTAAAAGGTTCTCTCAATACCTTTTTAAACGCAATGACTTTTTCTGACAAAACTATGTATCCTGTTTCCAGCATGAATGAAAAAGATTTTTTAAATCTTGTTGATGTATATATGGATGCAGTCCTCAATCCAATTATTTATGAAAAGCCGGAAATTTTTTGGCAAGAAGGCTGGCATTATGAATATTTTGGTCAAAAAGATGAAGCTCCAACATACAAAGGCGTTGTATACAATGAAATGAAAGGCGTATATTCATCAGTTGATGCTATTGTTGAATCTGAGCTGAACAAGCTTTTATACCCTGATACTTGCTATGGCAAGGAATCAGGTGGGCATCCTGATTCTATTCCCGATTTAACCTATGAGCAATTTATTAATGCTCATAAAAAATTCTACCACCCTTCTAATGCGAAAATTATCCTTGATGGTGAAATGAATATTGAAAAAGTATTAAGCTTGCTTGACTCATATCTATGTGCTTATGAAAAACAAAAAGGACATTTTCCAATAGAAATGCAAAAGCCTATTGCATATATTGAAAAAACAAAAGAATTTGAAGTACCTGCAAATTCTTCAACAGAAGGTAAGTTTCAATTTGCGACAGGATATGTTGTAGGAAAATACGATGAACAAGAAAAAATATATGCTCTAAACATACTTTTCGATTATCTTTGCAGCTCTAACGAATCACCTTTAAAGAAAGCTATTGTTTCAACCGGACTTGCTGAAGAAATTGAAATGGGATTTATCGATGACCATGCAAAGCAAATTTCAGCAGTAATACATGTTAAAAACTTTAAATCTGAAAACTTTGAAAAAATTAAAAATGCAATAGACTCGACCTTATTAAATATAATACAAAAAGGGCTAGATAAGGAACAGCTAGTCGCCTCATTCAACAGCTATGAATTTAGAAAAAGAGAACGTGATTTCGGTACCTACCCTGCTGGAGTTTATTATTCGATGTATGTATTAAAATCATGGCTTCATGACAATGACCCAGCTTTATACCTTACTTTTGAAAATACTTTTTCTGCTCTAAGAAAGAAATTAAATACAAATTATTTTGAAAATTTAATTTCTGAACTATTTATAAAAAATAAGCATAAGGCTGCTGTATTTATGAAGCCTTCAAAAACATTAGGAGAAGAAAAAGCAAAGCTGGAAAAAGAAAAATTATTAAAAATAAAGGAATCTTGGAGCATCAATGAAGAGCAAGAAATAATTTCTCTTAATGAAAAGCTGAAGGTCTATCAAAATTCTATTGATAGCCAAGAAAATCTAGATAAAATTCCTACAATAAGCATTGACGATATTGAAAAAGAGCCTATTAAGCTCCCGTTAGAGGAAAAGAGCATAGATGGCACTAAAATACTCTATCACAATATCAATACCTCAGGAATCTTATATTCAAACCTCTATTTTTCAGCAAATGGATTAAACGCCTACGAGCTTTCTTGTGCTGCATTTTTAGCTGAAATATTAACTGAAATTGGTACAAAAAATTTAGATGCATATGAATTAAATAAACAAATAAAAACTAATATAGGCAGCTTATTCGTAATACCTGAGGTTTTCGCAAAAAGAAACGAAACTGATAATTGCCAAGCATTTTTAACTATATCCTGCAACTTCTTAGAAAAAAACAAAGATAAAGCAATTGAAATTCTTGATGAGATTATTAATCATGCTATTTTCGAAAACAAACAACTGATACTTGATTTCATAAGGCAAATTAAACTAAAATTGGAACAAGACATTGTTAGTGCGGGACATATTTTTGCATTTACAAGAGTAAATTCCTATATATCCGCTGAGGGTGCTGTTAAAGAGTATTTAACAGGATTTGAATATTATAATTGGCTGAAAGAAATTGAAAAAAACTTTGATACAAAATATGATGAATTAAGAAATCAGCTATACTCTTTAAAGGAAAAAATCTTCACACGTGAAAATTTAATTATTAGCATTACAGGTGAATTTGATGAAGATTATGCCGTAAGAATTATTAACAAAACAAGGAAAAGCGGGATTAAAAAGCAAAACAATATCATTCGTCCAACCGGTGTTAAGCAGGAGGGAATCATTGTTCCTGCTGAAATATCCTTTGCTAGCTGCGGTTCAAATTTATACAAAGTTGATTCTGACTTTAATGGTAGCTTAATGGTTGCTGCAAAAATTCTTTCACTGGATTATTTATGGAATTCCATAAGAGTAAAGGGGGGTGCCTATGGTGCAGGTATTCTAGTAAAATATGATGGCTTGGCTGCATATTATTCTTATCGCGATCCAAATGCTAACTCTTCTCTTGAGGTTTATTCAAAAGCTGACGAGTTTATAGAAAGCTTTTCAAAAAACGCTGATAAAAATACAATAGAAAAGTTTATAATAGGCACAATATCAAGCAGCGAGCCTGTTTTATCAAACAGACTTACAGGAAAAAGAGCAGATATAAATTACTTTACAGAATACAGCTATGAAAAACACGCTGAAGTTAGAAAACAAATCTTAAGTACCACTAATAAGGATTTAGCTGATATAGCAAAAACTTTAAAATCTGTTTCTGATGAAAATGCTATTTGCGTAATCGGCTCTAATGAAATTATTAAATCATGTAAGGATAAATTATCCTCTATTCTGAATATGTAATAGTGAGAATTAAAAACATTATGAATACATTTGAAAAAATATATCAAGTAGTAATGCAGATTCCTAAAGGAAAGGTGGCAACCTACGGGCAAATAGCAAGGCTAGCAGGCAATAGAAACTGGTCTAGAGTAGTGGGTTATGCTTTACACGCCAATCCAAATCCAGCAAAAATCCCTTGTCACAGAGTTGTGACAAGGGAGGGCTGTGTATCAAAAGCCTTTGCCTTTGGCGGGGAAAATGAGCAAATAAAATTGCTAAAGGCTGAAGGAATCACTTTTATAAATGGGTATGTAGACTTAAAAAATCACCTTTGGAATGTTTAATTTAACTTATCAATATCAACTCTATCCTGTGTATAATATTCTATTGCCCCATATTCATGTAAAAAAGGGTCCTTAAAATAGTCTATTTTTGGTGATATTATTGTAAAAGTAATGTTAAGAGCAAACATAAGTACAATTACAATTATTGCTGGGATAAAAAGCCTTGACATATCATATTCCGAGAAATAAAGCTTGAAAAACACTATAAACCCACTAAATAATGCCAATGCATTAACTATCACAATCGCTTGATTTAAATTTCTATCTGTAAAAAATAAGTAGGAATAATATAGCACAAATTGAACAAATGCAATTGATAAACAAGCAATGCTTTTAGAAGATACAAATATTTTAACATTAGGCTTGACTAAAAAGTACTCTATAATAGAATATATTAAAAATGGGAATATAATAGCCTTTGACTGCTCAAACAAGCTTTTATTAACAGGAGAAAATATTGACAATATAATATTTTCACTTAAAAAATATAGCTTATCCCAAAGCAGGCTAAGAAAATAAACAGCTAAAGCACCGAAAACTGTACTGTACCATAAACGTTCTTTCATAAAAAAACTCCCCCTTTGTCCATTTGTAATAAATATGAACAAGGAGGGAGTTTTATTCATTTTTAAAATAATTTTTGCTGTCATT
Source organism: Clostridiales bacterium (assembly GCA_012518465.1). Lineage (GTDB taxonomy): Bacteria > Bacillota > Clostridia > Oscillospirales > Ruminococcaceae > JAAYSD01. The sequence goes on along the minus strand of JAAYSD010000075.1, from coordinate 26,327 downwards.
CTTCATCAATTTCAATAGAGCGTGGTTCAACAGGAGTTGAAAAAACAATTTGCGTACTTGTGTGGCCAAATTGCTGAAGCTGTCCTATAAAGGTATCAAGCTCTTGTGTACTAGGGAATGCCACCTTTATCAGCATACTATAATTTCCTGTTACACAATTACATTCCAACACGTTTTTAAACGATTTTATAAAAGGATAAAACGAACTTTTTAAACTAGGCTGCATTTCTAGATTTATAAAAGCAGTAATATGAAAGCCCAGCTTTTGATGATTTATATTCGCTTGGTATCCGGTAATAACCTGAGATTTCTCAAGCTTTTCCATCCTTGATGAAACAGCAGGAGAAGATAAAAAAGCCTCTTTGGCAAGCTGATTAAGAGGTATTCTGCCATGTTTTCCTAAAATGTTAATTAATTTCTTATCAATCTTATCTAGTTTCATAAAAAGCCTCTTATTTTTTTGACTTGTTTTTTATAAACACAATTCTAGCGTTTGTTTCTTGATTATTTATATAAATAAGCTCAAATTTCTTAAGATGTTCCACAAGCTTTGTAAGCTTGTTAAATCCGTAATTTCTTACATCAAAATCAGGATAACGCTTTTGAAGAATGTTCCCAACCTCACTTAAAGAGCTAAGTCCACTCTCATCTGAGGTTTCATCAACAATCGCCGTGATGGCACGTTTAATTTTACTAAGCTGAGTTACTTGTGTATTTACACAATTTTGCTTATCATTATTTGATGAATTTTCACTATCATCATCTTTTGAAATAATTTCCAGATATTTAAACTTATTGCAAGCAGCAATAAAGGGAGCAGGCGTCTTTTGTTCCCCCATACCGACAATGTACATACCTGATTCACGCAATCGAGAAACCAGCCTTGTAAAGTCGCTGTCGCTTGATACAATGCAAAACCCTTCCACTTTACCTGAATATAATATATCCATAGCATCAATAATCATAGCTGAATCAGTAGAGTTTTTCCCACTTGTATAAGAATACTGCTGTATAGGTGTGATAGAATGATTTAAAAGAATAGATTTCCACGAAGCTAAATTAGGCTTGGTCCAATCTCCGTATATTCTTTTATAAGTAATAACTCCATGATTTGATAGCTCATCAAAAATAGCCTTTATATATTTATCAGAAACATTTTCTGCATCAATAAGTACTGCAAATCTCTTATCTTCTTTTTCCATGACCCCTCCGATGTTTTATTTAGTATTATAATAACATAATTCTTTTATAAAATCAAGTTTTTTTAAATAAAAAGTTAATATTTTAAACATTTTTAATGTATAAATAAAACTATCAAAAAATTCTTTTAACAAAATAAATGAGCCTGTAAAGAACAAGCTCAACAATTTTTATACTATTTTAATATCACATTGTATTTATTAAGCCAATAATTAACTTGAATTAAATACGCAAACAGCTGAGGCAATGACATGAGCTGCCCAAACCAGTTCTTTTTAAAGCTTTCACCCCTTGTGCTTAAAAGCTCAAACATTTTACCCTTATCAAATATTTCAAAAAGCCTACATTCCTTTTCGTTAATAATCTTTTCAAATTTTACTAAAAGCACATTCATATAATCTGGGTTATAAGTCTTTGGATACGGGCTTTTCTTTCTCCATACAACATCTCTAGGTAAAAAGTCTTGTGCAACTCTCCTTAAAATACCCTTTTCTCTACCTTTATATGCTTTTAAATCCCATGGCATATTATACGCATATTCAGCAATCCTATGGTCACAAAAAGGCACTCTAGCCTCAAATCCCGATGCCATAGACATTCTATCTTTTCTATCCAATAAATTCTGCATAAACCAATAAAAGTTTAGCATAAACATTTCACGCATTCGTCTATCAACTCTGCTGTCTGTTTCTAAATATTCAGTCTTAGAAACAGTATCAGAATATGCTTTTTCAACAAATTTATTAGGATCAATATCACCAATCGCACCTTTTTTAAGCAGCATAGCACGTTCACTTGTTGATTTTGACCATGGAAAACCTTTTTCAAACAAAATATCATGATTATGATACCATGGATAGCCACCGAATAGCTCATCAGCGGATTCGCCCGATATCCCTACTACAAAATCCTTTCTTGCCCACTTACAAAAAACAAGCAAAGAGCTATCTACATCACCCATTCCGGGTAAATCACGTGCATCAACAGCCTGCTCTAATGTATCAAAAATAATAGGAGTATCAAGCACCACATTAGTGTGACTTGAGCCTATATATTCACTCATTCTTTCAATCCACGGTGCATCTTCATCAGGCTGAAAGCTAGAAGCAACAAAATTTTTATGATTATCCTTATAATCTACGGAATAAGTGCTTAAAATTTTACCTTTTTTTATCATTTCACTGGCTGCAATCGTTGAAATTAAGCTGCTATCAAGTCCTCCCGATAAAAAAGTACATAACGGCACATCGCTGACCAGCTGCCTTTTTATTGCATCTGTAACAAGAAATTTAAGCGTATCAATAGTTTCCTCCAAATTTTGCTCATGAGGCTCTGCTTTTAATCTCCAATACTTTTTCACCTCAAAGCCATCTGAGGAAAGCCTTGCAAATTCACCCGGTTCAAGCTCTTTTATTCCTTTAAAAATACCATCTCCGCATTTTTTAGCAGGCCCTAATAAAACTATACTTGCTACCCCTTCCTTATCAACCTCAGGCTTAACATATGGATGTGCAAGCAGTGTTTTTATTTCAGAGCCGAAAATTATCCCATCATCATATTTATGATAAAAAAACGGCTTGACACCTACTCTATCTCTTGCCATAAAAAGAGTTTTATTATAATCGTCCCATATTGCAAAAGCATAAATTCCATTAAGCTCCTCTAAAAACCTTTCCCCCCAAACCATGTAAGCAGTAAGCAAAACCTCAGTATCAGAATGTCCCTCAAACTCACATCCCTGTGCTAAAAGCTTTGCTCTTATATCCTCAGTGTTATAAAGCTCGCCGTTGTAGGTAAGCACATATTTCTTTCCCTGCCTTTCACGCACCATAGGCTGACCACCGTTTTCCGGATCAACAACTATGAGTCTGCGATGTACAAGGTATGCCTCTTTACACTTCCATTTACCGCCTGCATCAGGCCCTCTTGCTATCAAGGTATCAGAAAGCACCGACATTATCTCATTCTGCTCGATTAAATTATTTTTAAAATCAATCCACCCAGCAATTCCGCACATAAAATACCTCCCTATTAATACGATTCATTCATTATATGCTGTAAAAAAACCATTTGCTATAAAAAATGAATGAGCATAAACTCATTCATCAAACATATTCCATTTTTATTAATGCGAAAACGCAATAGTTTATTACATCATATAACTGCGCATTGATATTTTCCGATGCCAAAAGCTTACCATTATTTTTCAATATGTTTTTCACACGTGAAAGCTTAATAACAATCATATCCGTAATAGAACTAATCTGCATAGATTTCCACGCATCGCCATAATCATGATTTTTTTTAATCATAAGCTGCTTTGCATTATCAAATATTTTATCAAATAATTCTATCGTTCTCTCAAAATCCAATTTTTCAAGCAGTGAGGTATTCTCTAAAATATCATCTTTATTAGGAAAATCCACGGGAAATTCCTTTAGCATAAGCATTATTGCCGCATAGTTTAAAATGCCGACAAATTCATCTGTTCTGCTTTCTCCAACTAAGGAAATATCTCCGTTTTCTTCAAGAACACGAATTCTCTTAATCTTAATCCACATTTGGTCAATAAGAGAGGAATCCCTAAAAAGCAGCCATGTAGCACCATAATCATGAAGCTTTTTTGAAAAAAGCTCCTCACACTTTTCTCTGATACCATCAAACTGTTTTTCAAGCATAAAATCCCTCACATAAAATTTACTTAATAATTAATGCTCATGATCACAGCCACAGTCACAACCACAGCCGTCCTCAATTTCGTCAAAATCGAATTCAATTTTAGCACCACAATTAGGACAAGATATATTTCCATCCATAATATCATTAAATTCTTTAGTAATAACCTTTTCGCACTTTGGACAGGTTATCTCATAAACCTCATCACCATAGTTATCACTAACAACCTGCATCAAAGCAGAACCTAGTTCATCAAAATCATCACATAGGCCTTCAATAACTTCATCATGGTCATTAATTACCATTTCATGATTATCAAGTGCCTCCGACATATCACAAATAATTTCTACTAGAGAATTTATAAGCTTGTCCTTAGAATCATCAGTTTCTATCTCGGCTTTCTTAGCCAACGACTTTAAATAAGCAGCTTTTTCACTAAACTTCATATTAGTACCTTTCCTAATTTATTTATTCTTAGTATTAGTTAGCACGCTCCATATATTCACCGGTTCTTGTATCAACCCTAATAATATCTCCGGTATTTATAAACAAAGGTACTCGAATTTCAGCGCCTGTTTCAAGTGTTGCCGGCTTTGTTGCATTTGTAGCAGTATCGCCCTTTACACCAGGCTCTGTATCAGATACAAGTAGCTCGACAAAATTAGGCGGTTCAACAGCAAAAACATTTCCCTTATAGGAAACAACCTTGCAAATCATATTTTCTTTAACAAATTTAAACTTGTCACCAAGCTTTGCAGTTTCAATAGGAATAAGCTCATAGCTTTCTTGATCCATGAAGTAATACAGCTCACCATCATTATAAGAATACTCCATATCTTTCCTTTCCACATAAGCAGTAGGGAATTTTGCAGATGGATTATATGTTTTTTCAACAACAGAACCAGTAATTACATTTCTAACCTTTGTACGTACAAAGGCAGCTCCCTTACCGGGTTTTACGTGCTGAAACTCAATAATTTGCATTACGTTGCCATCTTCTTCAAAAGTCATACCATTTCTGAAATCTCCAGCAGAAATCATAAAAAATCCTCCAAAATGAATTAAATACTATATTATTTTACCCTAAACGAGTCAAAATTGCAAGTGTTTTTTAAAAAATTATATCACTATCAGATTTTTAGGCGAATTAGTTAAATTTTCACACCCATGCTCAGTAATTACCACCATATCTTCAATCCTTACACCAAATTTTCCTGAAAGATATACTCCAGGTTCAATAGTGATTACCATTCCCTGCTTTAAGGTAACAGCTCCAGTCGGCGAAACAGATGGTGCCTCATGTATTTCAAGACCCACGCCATGCCCTAGACTATGCCCAAAATAATCACCATATCCCCAAGCTGAAAGGGTACTGCGTGCAACATTGTCAAGCAGCTTAGCAGTAATTCCTGCCTTTGCCGCCTTTATAGCATCAAGATTTGCTGATTTTACAGCTGTATAAACCTCTTTCATAGTGTCATCAGCCTTACCCATTACGATAGTCCTTGTCATGTCGGAGTGATAACCGTTTACCACAGCACCAAAGTCGAAAAGTATAAACTCATTTTCACGTAAAGGTTTGTCAGTAGGTACAGCATGAGGTGAAGCAGAATTGGCTCCTGAAGCTACAATAGTGGGAAAAGATATATCCTCAGCACCATTTTCAAGCATTAGAAAATTTAGCATAGCAGCGACTTGCTTTTCAGTTTGTCCCACTTTTATTTTAGTAATAAGAATATCAAAGGCTCTTTCTGCTATTCTTTGTGCTGAAATAATATTTTTTATCTCATCAGCAGATTTTATAATCCTCATTGCCGATAGTGCGTCGGAAAGCAGATTATCAGCACTGACTTGAACAGGGAAAAGCTCCTCCCTATACTTTTCATATTGAAACAATGTCATTGATTGTGACTCGACAATAAGCTTGTGTATACCATGAGCATTTAAGGCATCTCTAAGCTGGCGCTTTAGATTAGTCATCAAAACCACTTCAAAATTGCTATATGTGCCTTTTCTAGCATTATCAATATAGCGAAAGTCAATAAAAAAATAATTTCTCCGAGCTGTAATAAGCACAGCGCCATCACTAGAGCTAAATCCCGTAAGATACTGTCTATTAACATCAGAAGTAACTAAAAATGCTGTACTATCGTCAAGCTTTTCAGCTAATAAATCTGCCTTAAAAACATTGCTCATATCATTCTCCATTTAAATATTATTCGTTAAAGCTATTAAAGCCAGTATATAGCTCTTTTTTCCAAAGCCTGAAACAGAACCTACACAAGCAGGTGCAATAACAGATTTACTGCGAAAATCCTCCCTCGCAAAAACATTGGATAAATGCACCTCAACAACAGGTATTTTAATAGCCCTAATAGCATCATGAATAGCATAGCTATAATGTGTAAAAGCGCCTGCATTTAAGACTATACCATCATATTTATCAACAGCAGAATGTAGCTTGTCTATAATATCACCCTCGTGATTAGACTGAAAAAAATCGACGCTTACATTGTTCATTACTGCGTATGCAGAGATTTCATTATTTATTGATTCTAAAGTACTATTGCCATAAACATCAGGCTCACGCATACCTAAGAGATTTAAATTAGGACCGTTAATAGTAAGAATTTTCATATTCTTCCCCTTTAAATCATGCTAAAAATAATATTTATTTATTATTCAGCTTAGAATAATCACGCTTGAAAAAAAGCCTCTCCAATCCTCTTTTAGCTACAAAAAGCCAACCTTTTTCAATGTGAAAAGGCTCTACTAAAATAGTCTTAACTCCCTTTATATTACCGCCTAAAATATCGGTAAACAGCTGGTCACCAACCATAGCAGAATGCTTTTTATCAGCGTTAAGACGCTTTAACCCTCTGGTTATACCAAAGGTAAAGGGCTTCCATCCATTAGCGACATAATCAAGACCCAAAGCCTCAGCTAAAGGTTTAACACGCTTATTTGTATTGTTTGAAATTACAATCATTTTAATATCAAGGCTTTTCATCTTTGAAAGCCATTCAAAAATACCTTTTTCTGCCATGGGACTGCCATGCAAGGATAAGGTATTATCCAAATCAAGTAAAAGCACCTTTATACCATAGGTATCAAGCAGCTTTTCATCAATATCTAAAACACTATTAATCGAAACAGTAGGTGCAAACGCTGACATAACCCCTCCGATATAAAATACGAAAAAGCGGACAAACGCCCGCTTCAATCGTTTACTTTGTTGGCTGTCCTAACTGTCTTTATTAGAACTTGCGTTTGCGAGCAGCTTCGGACTTTTTCTTCCTCTTTACCGAAGGCTTTTCATAATGCTCTCTTTTACGCACCTCGGCAAGAACGCCGTCACGAGCACAAGATCTCTTAAAACGCTTTAAAGCGGTGTCAAGAGACTCATTTTTACCCAGACGAATTTCTGCCATCTATATCCCTCCCCTTGCCTGCTGGCACAGGTTTTCTACAATTAAGTAGTTTACATCATGATATATATCAGTAATGTATGAATTACATTATATAATAAAAACAGTATAAAGTCAAGTATTTATGAGTTATTTTTTTATTGAAGCAAAACTTTGTTAAAACTATACAATTTATATCGCAAAATTTATGCAAAACATTAGGCTGAAATGAATTTACTTACATCTATTTTCTTGCCATCTGCCCATAATTTTTCCAAGGAATAAAAATCTCTTGTTTCATTTAAAAACACATGGACAACAACACTTCCATAATCTAATAGAATCCAATTGCATGAAGTATACCCCTCAATCCTTTGTGGGGGAATATCATTTTCCTTTAGCTTAAATTCAACTTCATCAGCTAAAGCACGTACCTGAGTCGTGCTGCTGCCGCTTGCAATTATAAAATAATCAGCAAGCACGGTAAGATTGTTTATTTCAATCACCTCAATGTCCTGTGCAAGCTTACTATCCAATGCCTTTACTGCAATTTCTAAAATTGAATTTTTGTTCATATACTCTCCTTTTTATTAAACTTACTGTAAAAATTATATGCTTCTATACTGGATATAGCTAGCATACCATTTTTATCTAAAACATCGATGATTCCCATTTTCATGGCAACATACATTGCATAATCAATATCGGTATATGCAATTTTACGCATAATAGCTACATCCTCATACATTCTATCTGCAGAAACCAAATCAGCTAAATACACTACCTTTTCAGTCAATGACATATCAGGTTTACCGACAGTATGCCATCTTACAGCTCCTATTATCTCCATATCATGAATTCCAAGCTTTTCATATGCAAAATATGCACTGGCAGGAGCGTGCCAAAGTGCTTTGGTATTTAGCTCCACCTCTTCAAGCTTAAAGGGATTAAGCAGTGCCTGTTGCTTCATAAGATTGGGCTGTTCTTCCTTTTTAATATCGTGTAAAAGACCCGCAAAATAGCATTTTTCGACATCAGCACCATATCTTACAGCTAATTTTTCTGCTTCCTTAGCTACATTTAAGCTATGAATGTACCTTTTTCTAGATAAAGTTTCACTCAAAATTTTTATAATTTTATCAGCTAATTTATTTTCCATATTAAAACTTCCTGACATTTTAAGAATATAACTTATGTTTTTTTATATAATCAACACATTCAGCAGGCATAAAGCCGCTTACATCCTGATTTTCAGCTATTTTTTCTCTTATTAAGCTTGACGACATATCCACAACATTCGCATTGATTACGTCTATATTACCTTTTAATTCTTTGGAAAACTTAATAAGTCTTTCATATTCATCGCTATGCCTTGCCGCTGCCACAACGCTGCATTGTGCTAATATTTCTCTATACTTATACCAATTTTTAAAGTACAAAAGCATATCTCCACCGATAATAAGATAAAATTCATCACTAGTATAAATCTGTTTTAAAGCATTAATCGTATTTATTGTATAGCTTTTTCCTTCTTCTCTTTGCTCAATATCTGAAATTTCAGCCTGTCTAATGCCTTTAAAGGCAATTGACAAAAGCTTTTTTCTATGAGAGAAGTCAATAAGAACAGTATCCTTATGTGGTGAAATTTTTGTAGGAATAATCAGCACCTTTTCCAAGGGCAAATTATCCAAAACTGACGACAATAAATTAATATGCCCATTATGAACTGGATTAAAAGCTCCACCGAAAATTCCTATTTTCATGCTAAGCTAATCACCCTTTTTTTAGGGTCATCATTCTGTCTGAATAAAATTATCTTCGAACCAATAACCTGAACAACTTCACTCAAGGTTTTTTCTGCTATAACAATAGATGCCTCTTTTGCATCATATTCACAGGTTTCAAGTACTCTTATTTTTATTAGTTCACGCTTGTTTAATGCGTCAGAAAGCTGTTTTATAAGCTCCTCGCCTATACCATTTTTACCTATTTGAAAAATAGTTTCATAGGTAGAAGAAATTGATTTTAACTTGGCTCTTTGCTTGCTATTTAGCTTATTTATCATGTGTTTGTAGTCCTTTCCGACTGTTGATTATCTCTTTTAATTGTTTAAATGCCATTGCACGATGACTTATTTCATTTTTCTCTTCTTCTGAAAGCATCGCCATACTCTTTCCCTCTTCCACAAGAAAAATCGGGTCGTATCCAAACCCATTATTCCCCATAGCTTCCTTAGAAATAAAACCATCAACCGTACCGGTAATTGAATACTCCTCTTCCCCACTGATTATAAAATATATTGCACACACAAATCTAGCAGTCCTTAAAGGCATATCCACATCGGACATTTCAGCGAGAACCTTATTATTTTTATCAAGGTCGGTTGCATCCTCACCAGCATATCGTGCTGAATATATGCCCGGTGCGCCATTTAAAAAATCTATTTCAAGTCCGCTGTCATCTGCTATTGTAGGCAATTTTGTAATATCAAAAACTGTCTTCGCCTTGATATGTGCATTTTCCTCAAAGGTTTCACCATCTTCAATAATATCGATATTTACACCCGCAGCTTTCATAGAAATAACCTCAATGCCCATAGGCTTAAAAAGCTGCTCAAACTCTAAAAGCTTGTTCTTATTATTAGATGCAAGCACAATTTTATTAATACTACTTCGAGGAATTTCCCCATTTGTTAAACCAGTCATAACTACTCCTATACTATCCAAATAATGCCTCTACATAATCCCTAGGGTCAAACGGCTGTAAGTCGTCTATCTTTTCACCCACTCCAACAAGCTTCACCGGAATATCAAGCTCATTTCTTATAGGTATAATTATACCACCTTTTGCTGTTCCGTCAAGCTTTGTTAGCACAATTCCTGTAATATTAGCAGCCTCTTTAAAGCTTTTAGCTTGATTAACAGCATTCTGACCTGTTGATGCGTCAAGTACAAGCAGCGTTTCCACATCGGAATCAGGCAGCTGTGTGGATATAATCCTTGAAATCTTAGCAAGCTCATCCATCAAATTTTTCTTATTATGAAGTCTGCCCGCCGTATCACAAATAATTACGTCGGTATCCCTTGCCTTTGCCGCTGAAATAGCATCATAAATAACTGCGGCAGGGTCGCCACCCTCACTATGCTTTATTATTTCAACTCCTGCACGCTGTGTCCAGACGTTCAACTGTTCAATAGCTGCTGCTCTAAAGGTATCTGCTGCTGCTACTAAAACCTTCTTGCCTTCACTTTTTAAATTAGCTGAAAGCTTACCTATTGTTGTAGTTTTTCCAGCACCATTTACACCAATTACAAGTATAACAGATGGCTTTGTGCTGATTTTTAAAGTGTTATTGCCCTCAAGCATTTCAGAAATGATTTCTTTTAAAAGGCTTTTAATATTATCAGGGTTCGTTTCGCCCTGCTTTTTAGTCCTTTTTCTAAGCTCTTCACATATATTTGATGAAGTAACAGCACCAATATCGGATAGAATTAACATTTCCTCAAGCTCTTCAAAAAAGTCCTCATCAATTTTTGTAAAAGAATTTATTACACCTTGGATTGAATTTACAAGATTATCCGTTGTTTTTTTAAGCCCTTGCTTTAATTTTGAAAAAAATCCCATCTTGCTCCTTTCTAATTGATTTCAATTAATTCACTCTCAAGCTCCGACATATCCTGCTTGAGCAGCCTCGATACACCTTTTTCCTGCATAAACACGCCATAAAGTACATCACACCCCTCAATCGTCAATCTCCTATGTGTGATTATCATAAGCTGTGTATCACCGGAAAATCGCCTAAGATAGCTTATATATTTCATTACATTAGCTTCATCAAGTGCAGCATCAACCTCATCAAACATACAAAATGGCGCTGGTCTATGCCTTAAAATAGCAAAATAAATAGTAGCAGCAACCATAGTTTGTTCCCCACCGGAAAGCGAAATAAGGTTTTTAATCAATTTTCCTGGCGGTGCAGCATATATTTCTATGCCCGAGCTAAGAACATCTTCAGGGTCTGATAGCTCAAGCCTTGCCGTACCTCCTCCAAAAATCTCTTTGAAAATAGCACTAAAATGCTTATTTATTTCAACAAAGCTATTCATAAACTTTGTTTTAATCTCAGAGGTCAGGTCGCTTATTAGCTTTTCCAAGTCAGCCTTAGCCTTTTCAATGTCATTTAACTGTTCGGTCAAAAACTCATATCTTTGTGAAACCTCATTATATTCTTCAATCGACGCTAGATTGACAGTGCCAAGTGCTGAAATTTTCTTTTTCAGCTCAGAAAGCTCAATCTGTGCTGTTGATAAGTCATCAATATCTGTTGCAATTTGCCTTGCCTCTGAAAAAGTCATCTCATAGTTCTGCCATAGCAAAGAAATAATCTTATCATATTCTTTTTGGAAATTTAGTTTTCTCTCCTCTTGACGTGCAAGCTCTTTTGAAAACTTTTCCTTGCTGGCAAATACATCTCTTGAGCTTGCTCTCATATCCGTCATTTCCTGCTCTAAATCGGTGATTTGACTAAATTTTTTGCTAATTACTTCATCGCTATTAGACATATGAGCTACTGCATTTTCACTATTTTTTTTGATTTCTACTATTTTTTCAGTAATAGAATATATTTTATCTTTTAATTCTACAAGCTCATTATTCAACTCATCCTGAGCTGATAAAAGTCCTTTTTTCACTGACTGAATTTCACAAATCTTTACCTCAGCGTTTTCAATATCCTTTTGCAAAGACATTTTCTCAATTGATAGCTTAGAAATATTATCAGATAATTCTGCCCTCTTAATCTTATTTTGTGAAATAGTCTCATCATGCTTTAAAAGCTTTTGCTCATTAGCATCAATATCTGCTTGAACAAGGCTTATCTCACTATTTAAATCATTAAGTCTTTGCACATTATTTTTAATCTGTAAAAGATAATTCTCACGTCTTTTTTCAAAATCAGCTGTTGAAGCATTACACTGCTCATATAGAATTTTCAGCTTTTCATACTCACTATTAGCTACAATATATTTTTCCTTTAAAGCTGAAAGCTGTTCCTTAAAGCCTTGTGACTCAATGGAAAGTTTTGTGTACTCGGAATTAATTCTATCATATTCCTTTTCACTTTTTACAAGCTGAGCTTCAAGCACCTCTACTTCTTTATTTAATTCTCCTATTTCCTGTTTTCGTGTAAAAAATCCGGCAGAACGTTGTAAGCTTCCTCCCGTAAAAGAACCGCCGGAATTGACCACTTGACCATCAAGAGTAATTATTCTAAACTTATAATTATATTTTTTTGCTATAAAGGTGGCTGTATTAATATCATCTACAATAACAGTTCTGCCAAGAGAATAGTTAACAACACCTTTATAACATTCATCAAAGCTGACAAGCTCACTCGCTATTCCCTCATAGCCGTTTTCCAAATCAATTCCCGCCTGATTTAACACATTCCCCTTTACACTTGTAAGCGGCAAAAAGGTTGCTCGCCCTGCATTTGTATCCTTAAGATGCCTTATACAGCGTTTTGCTATCTCTTCATCATCAACAATAATATTTTGCAAAGCAGACCCAAGTGCCGTTTCAATAGCAACAGTATATTTTGAGTCAACTGATATTATATCAGCAAATGTGCCATGTACACCACTTATTCTTCCCTTTCTTGATGTTCTGAGAATCTCCTTTACGCTGTTAAAATAGCCTTCAAGATTTTGTTCGACATCTTTTAAAATCTGAAGTCTTTGCTTTTTCATAGAAAAAGCTTTTCGGTTGTTCTCCAGTTCAAGCTTTATTTTATCAAGACTGCTTTTCTTCTTATTAATAAGCAGTTCATACCCGCCAAAACGATTATTTATATCGCTTTCCTGATTTTTAATATCATCTAAAATAAGCTTTTGGCTATTAAGCTTTGTCGAATATTCCTTCGATTTATTTTCATTTTCCGTTGAAGAATTTTCAAAGCTAATCAGCTTTTGCTTAAGCTCTTTTAGCTGCAATTCAGCCTGAGATGCAGAAACCTTGCTTTCTGTAAGCTTGATATATAGCTTTGATTGAGTTTTATCAAGCTCCTTATACTCCGCATCATCACTCTGAGAAATAGTATTAAGCTCAAGCAAATCCTTTTCATACTCAGTAATTTTCTTTTGAATATCTTCAGCTTCAAGCTGCTTTTTCTGAATCTCGACTTGAAGAAGATGGATTTTATCATCATATTCCTTACCACCGTTTTTTGATGCCTCTAGCTGACGTAAAACCTCGGCAGTACGCCTCTCATGGTGAAGAATATCATTTTCAAGCACTGCAATTTCAGACTTAAAATCGCTGATTTTCTCCTGTAAAGATGTGTTTTCTCTTCTTATCCTATCAATTTCAGATTGAAGGGTTAATTTTTCTTGAGAAAGATTTTCAATATTAGATTCAATCCTTGATATATCCTTATCAATATAATCACATTCAGCCTTATTTTTTAAGATTTTATCCTCAGCCTCAGCAATAAGTGTATTAAGCTTTGAAATCTCCATTACACTTACAGAAACCTCAAGCTGTTTCTTTTTAGAATCAAGCTCTATAAAAGCTTTAGCTTTTTCAACCTGCTTTTTTAATGGAGGAAGCCTGCTTTCAAGCTCAGAAACAATATCCATCTGCCTTAAAACATTTTCTTCGGCATTAGCCAGCTGCTTTAAAGCCTCTTGCCTCTTGGAAAGAAACTTTGAAACACCGGCAGCCTCTTCGAAAATTTCACGTCTGCCAGACGGCTTTGCATTAACTATTTCAGCAACTCTGCCCTGTCCAACGATTGAATACCCATCTCTGCCTAGTCCCGTACCCATAAAAAGCTCATTTATATCCTTAAGACGTGACTTTTGACCATTTATCAAATATTCGCTCTCACCTGAGCGAAAAAGCTTTCTGCTAATTACAACTTCATCAGAATCGACATTCAGTGTTCTATCCGTATTATCAATGGTTAAAGCAACTTTCGCAACACCCATGCTCCTACGGGAAACCGTTCCATGAAAAATAACATCTTCCATTTTATCGCCACGCAAGGTTTTCGCACCCTGCTCACCCATTACCCAACGCAAGGCATCACTGATATTGCTTTTACCATTACCGTTAGAACCGATAACAGCCGTAATCTTTCTGTCAAAATGCAAAATGGTCTTGTCAGGAAATGATTTAAACCCATGCAGCTCCATTGACTTAAAAAACATTAGCTAACTCCTGTTTTCACTATTTTAAATTCACCTTTACAAAAATCATCGGAAAATATTTTTATTTTATAACCCTTTTTCTCAAGTGTATTTAAATTACTTTTTTTGTGGCCGATAACCTTGCTTAAATTTCGACTATTTGTATAAATATTAAATGTATTTCCTTTTAGTATATTTAATTGCTCAATAATTTTATTTAAAATATTCCTGCTTTCACAAATTTCCCTAAAAGCAGGGTGATATGTACCTGCTATAAAATCATTTTTAATATCATCAGATGCATGAAGCCCCAGCCTGATTACTTTAACATTATTCTTCTCGAACATTTTCAGCAGATTTGAACATAGCTCAACACTTTCATCAAAAGAAAATGGTTTATAAATCCCTTTATTAAAATATTCAGCTAACCTTGTATGCTTTAATACAACAGTAGGATAAATCCTCACTGTATCAGGTTTTAGCTCTATAAATTGCTTAGCTGTATCCAAATCACTCTCTATTGTTGAACCATATAATCCCGTCATCATCTGTAAGCCTAAAGAAAAACCGAAGTCCCTAATCATCTTAGATGCCACTTTAACATCACTTGCAGTATGTCCTCTATTATTTTTTTCAAGGACATCATTATTCATACTTTGTGCGCCAAGCTCAATTGACCTCATGCCATATTCTTTAAGAATACATAAAATTTCTTCATCTATAAAATCGGGTCTAGTGGAACAACGCAAGCCCGTATACTGTTCAGGAAATTTATCACAAAAGTTCTTAGCAGCTGATAAAAGCTTTATCATATAATTTCTATCAATAGCAGTAAAGCTGCCGCCAAAAAATGCTATTTCAGCACAAACATTATTTCTTTTAAGAATCTCTTGCTGCTGATTAAGCAAAGTAATAAGCTCTCTATCAGTAGGTGCTTTAGTTTTGCCGCTTATAATTCCTTGATTACAAAAGGAGCAGCAAAAAGGACACCCCATATGTGGAATAAAAATAGATAAATTAGTATGTTTCATAGCCCATCAATTCTATTGCAGATTTTGCCGCAGCCTGCTCAGCCTCTTTTTTACTTTTGCCCTCACCAGAGCCTATTTTTTGCCCATTTAGCAAAACATTAGAAACAAAGACCTTATTATGCGCCTCACCGTTTTCACTGACTATTTCATAGCAAATATGCTCCTCAGGATTTCTTTGTATGATTTCCTGCAAAATTGTTTTATAGTCGCCAAAAAGTAGCTTGCCACTCTTAAGTTCCTTAACCGAGGGTATAAATTTCAGCACAAAGCTTCTTGCCTTATCAAGCCCTCCATCAAGATAAATAGCGGCTATTACAGCCTCAAAGGCATCAGCTAATATAGAGCGTCTTTCTCTTCCTCCGGTATGCTCCTCGCCTTTGCCAAGATAAAGATAATGTCCTAGATTAATTAGTTTAGCAAATTCATATAAGGAATTTTCACAGACCAAAGCAGCACGCAGCTTTGTCAAATCCCCCTCGGGCGAATCTTTTAAATTTTCAAACAAATGCTGTGATACAGTGACAGATAATACGCTATCACCTAAAAATTCAAGTCTTTCATTACATCTGGAGTGATCGCCATTAACAAAGCTGGAATGAGTCAAGGCTTCCTTTAACAATTCTCTGTTTTTAAAAACATATCCTATATTTTTTTCAAGCTCAATCATTTAATAGCCTCCTTAGAGAGCTTTTGATATTTCTTCAATAACATTATTTTCTGTAAACTGCTTTGCTTGCCTTATGGCATTTTTAAATGCAAGTGCATCAGAACTGCCATGTGCCTTAAACACAGGTTTTGAAGTGCCGAGTAAAGGCGAGCCACCAACATTTCTATAATCCATCTGTGAAATAACACCTTTTAAATTTTTCATTACAATGCCTGCAGCAAGCTTAGACATAATTCCACCACTGAAAATATCCTTCATAGCATTTTTCATAAATTTCCCCATGCCCTCTACGGTTTTCAGATAAATGTTTCCCGTAAAGCCATCAGTAACAATTACATCACAAGCACCAAGAGGAACTTCCCTTGCCTCAACATTTCCTATGTAATTAAGCCCAGAAGATTTCAGCAGCTCATTTGACATCTGCTCTAGCTCTCTGCCCTTTTCATCTTCAGTGCCAACATTCAATAGTCCTATTTTAGGATTTTCTTTCTTATGGACAAGCTGCATATAATTTTTTCCCATGATAGCAAATTGCAGCAGCATTTCAGGTCTACATTCCAAATTTGCACCGCCGTCAAAAAGCATATATTGCCCTGTATAGCTTGGCATAATAGGTGCTAAAGACGCACGCTTAATCCCCTTGATTCTGCCTATTATAGTCGAGCCTCCCACTACTATTGCCGCTGTACTTCCCGCACTGACAAAAGCATCAGCTTCACCTGCTTTAAGCAAACCAAAAGCAATACCCATAGATGAATTAGCCTTTGACTTTCTTATTTCAGCTGGGTTATCCTCAACAGAAATAACTCCCTGTGCATCAATCACTGTTATTCCCTTATCAGAAATTTCAAGCTCTTGAATTTTTGATAATAAGCTTTTTTTGTCACCAGTAATAACTACCTCTACATCAAGCTCATCCACAGCCATTCTAGCACCCTTTAAAACCTCATTTGGAGAATTATCGCCACCAAAACCATCAATTACAATTTTCATAAGCTTGTCCTTTCAATAAAAAATTCAAATCGCTTAACGCTCTATCCGCCAGTGCCTGATATCTTTCCTCACGACTCCTAATTTTTTTATCAAGCATAGGTAGTATACCCATATTTGCACCCATTGGCTGAAAATTTTCAATAGTATTATTAGAAATATATGAGGATAAAGCACCTGACATAGTTGTTTTAGGGAGGATAAATTCATCTTTACCTAAAATAGAATTTGACAAATTAATTCCGGCAAGAATACCGCTCATTGCACTTTCAGTATACCCCTCAACTCCGGTGATTTGTCCTGCAAAAAAAATATTATCGGAATTCTTAAGCTTAAAAGACGGTGAAAGCAGCTTAGGGCTGTTTATAAAAGTATTTCTATGCATAACACCATATCTTATAAATTCAGCGTTTTCAAGTCCGCTTATCATAGAAAAAACCCTCTTTTGCTCACCAAATTTTAAATTTGTCTGAAAGCCTACAATATTATAAAGCGTTCCTTCATTATTTTCTTTTCGTAGCTGTACAACTGCATAAGGACGCCTTTTAGTATTTGGGTCAATCAATCCCACAGGCTTCATGCAGCCATATCTCAGTGCATCTGCACCCCTTTTTGCAAGCACCTCCACAGGCATACAGCCCTCATAAACGCTCAAGCTTTCAAACTCCTTTAATGGCACTGATACAGCATTAACTAATTCCTCATGAAATCTATAATAAGCGTCATAATCCATAGGACAGTTGATATAATCAGCACCACCTCTGTCATATCTTGCCGCCATAAAAGCCTTGGTCATATCAATGCTTTCTTTGGTGACAATAGGTGCAGCAGCATCATAAAATGACAGTCCATCACCACATACCCCTTTAATTTGCTCGGCAAAGGCATCAGACGTAAGCGGTCCCGTCGCAATAACAGCATTTTTATCAGGAAAATCAACTTGCTCTTTACAAATAATCTCTATATTATCATGAGATTTTATTTTTTCGGTTATAAAATCAGAAAACAACTCTCTATTAACTGCTAAAGCACCACCTGCCGCAACCTTAGTAGCTTCACCGGCTTCAACAATAAGAGAACCCATTTTTTTCATCTCAGCTTTTAAAAGTCCGGCTGCACTATTCACCCTATAAGCTTTTAGTGAATTAGAGCATACCAGCTCACCAAAGCCTTTATATGAATGTGCCGGAGTAAACTTAACAGGCTTCATTTCAACAAGCATTACCTTATGTCCTCTGTTAGCTAGCTGCCAAGCCGCCTCGCAGCCTGCTAACCCAGCACCGATTACAGTTAATCTATTCATCAGCACCGCCCGTATCATCTTTTATATATCCACAGCCCTCAACAGCACAGTAAACCATACCATTTTTACCATTCTTTTTAAATAAGGTTGCGTTACATTTAGGGCAACGCTCGGCTAAAGGTGTATCCCATGTCATATAATTACAGCCCTTGTAATCCTCACACCCAAAAAAAGGTTTACCCTTTTTGCTTTTTTTAGCCAACATTTTCTTACCGCATCTAGGACAGTTACCATTGCTTTCATTAACAATTTTTTTAGTGAATTTGCACTCGGGAAAACCAGAGCAGCCTAAAAACTTACCATATGGTCCTATTTTTATAACCATGTTTTTACCACACACTTCACATGGTATATCGGTAGGCTCATCTGGAATTTTAACACGCTTGCCTTCCATTTCCTTTTCAGCCTTATCTAAATCAGCAGAAAATTCCTTATAAAAAGCTTTTAAAATTTCGACCCACTTACGTTCACCACGTTCAATTCTATCTAAGTCGTTTTCCATTTTAGCTGTAAACTTAGCATCTACAACAGTATTAAAATGCTCCTTTAACAAGTCGGTAATAACCTCACCTAATGGTGTAGGCTTTAGCTGCTTTCCATCACGCTCTACATAGCTTCTTTGCACTATTGTTGTAATAGTCGGTGCATAGGTTGACGGTCTACCAATACCATTTTCCTCAAGCTCTTTTATAAGACTTGCCTCTGTAAAACGAGCAGGAGGCTGAGTAAAATGCTGATTGCCACTTATTTCTTTTAACTTTAATATTTCATTTTCTAAAATCTTAGGTAGCGAATTAGATTCTTCCTCATCCTCCTTCACCTCATGATAAAGCTTCATAAATCCATCAAATTTCATAGTATAGCCATTCGCTTTAAATAAACAATTATTGGCCATAATATCAACTGAAACCGTATCAAAAACAGCGTTTTCCATTTGGCTTGCCATAAATCTTTCCCATATCAACTTATAAAGCTTATATTGATCAGTGGAAAGGCTGCTTTTAACCTTATTGGGAGTAAGAGTAATTATAGTGGGACGAATAGCCTCATGTCCGTCCTGAGCATTCTTTTTAGACTTATACTCACGGAACTTTTTAGGCAGATATTCTTCTCCATAATTGTTGCGAATATAATCTGCGGCTGCTTCCTGTGCCTCTTGAGAAATCCTCAGCGAATCTGTTCTCATATAAGTAATAAGACCAACAGCGCCCATATTTTCAACTTCAATACCCTCATAAAGCTCCTGTGCCGCCTTCATAGTGCGACGTGATTGAAATGAAAGGCGTTTTGACGCCTCCTGCTGTAAGGTAGAAGTAGTAAACGGTGCAGCAGGCTGCCTTTTTCTTTTTGATTTTTTAATTTTACTTACAACAAAATCAGCACCCTCAAGCCTTTTCAAAAGCTCATCGGACTGATCCTTATTATCAATCTGAACCTTTTCGCCATCTACCTCAGAAAGCTTAGCTACAAAGGCCTTTCGGCTAGAAGAAGCATTTAGCTTTGCTTCAATACTCCAATATTCTTGAGATACAAAGTTTCTTATCTCATTTTCTCTTTCAACTATTATACGAACAGCAACAGATTGAACACGACCAGCTGAAAGCCCCCTCCTCACCTTTTTCCATAAAAAAGGTGATAGCTTATATCCCATAATTCTATCTAGCACACGTCTTGCCTGCTGTGCATCTATAAGGTCCATATCAAGCTGACGTGGGTTTTTCATACCATTCATTATGCCTGAGCGTGTAATTTCATTAAAAGTAACACGAACCGGTGAATTTTCATCTATACCCAAAATATGAGATAAATGCCACGATATAGCCTCACCCTCTCTATCAGGGTCAGTTGCAAGATACACTATATCGGACTTTTTAGCCTGTGTTTTAAGCTCTTTTATAGTGCTAGCTTTATCCTTCATATTTACATAATCGGGCTTAAAATCATTTTCTATATCAACTCCAAGCTTTGACTTTGGCAAGTCACGTACATGCCCCATCGACGCACGAACCTCAAAGTCACTGCCCAAGTACTTTTTTATTGTTTTAGCCTTTGCAGGCGACTCAACTATTACCAGATTGGACAATTATACTCCTCCTATGTTCTAAATTCAATATTTATAAAACTATGACTACCTGCTCATCTCCCAGCAGAATATAGCTGCTGCAATTGCCGCATTTAAGGACTGTGTGTTACTAATTTCAATGAAAATCATATCATCACACAGAGCTTTTATTTTATCGGTAATGCCTCTGCCCTCGCTGCCTATTATTATTGCTGATTTTTCAGGGAATGAATAATCTTTTAATGATACCGCATTTTTATCAAGAATACTGCCTATTATCCTCATAGATTTATCTTTTAGCAGTTTAATCTCAGTAATTAAATCATTTCTTATACAAGGTATCCTTAAAACAGAACCCATAGAAGCCCTAATAAGCTTAGGCGAATACAAATCGACAGAATCATCAGAAAGCAATATTCCATCAAATCCAAATGCCTCAGCTGTACGAAAAATAGCACCTACATTTCCTGTATCCTGTAAGCCGTCAAGTATAATTAAACGACTTCCATTTATTATTTTATCATAGTTTTTATTCTTGTCAACCGCTTTGAAGATACAAAACATACCTTGAGATGCTTTATTATCGGAAATATGCGAGGAAATCTCTTCACTGATTACAATTTTCTTAAAATTTTTAAAATATTCATTAATAATTTCTGCTTTTTTATTTAAAGCTTTTTCTGTAATATATAAAGGAGATAAGGGTAAAAAACCATTTAAAACAGCCTCAGAAATCAGCTTAATCCCCTCTAGCACAAAGCAATTATTTTCTTTTCTGAAGGAATTACTTCGATTAAGCTTATTTATATATATAATATTTTGGTTTTTTTTAGAAGTGATACGTTCCACAAGCTCTCCTTTTATAAAAAATAAATAAAAAATCTTTAGAATAAATATATAGCGAAAATCTCACGTTGTAAAACGTGAGATACATTTATAAATTAAAGTGCATTTTTCGCTTTTTCAACTAAAGCTGTAAATCCAGCAGGATCACTGATAGCGATTTCAGAAAGCATCTTTCTGTTAAGCGTGATACCAGCTTTTTTCAAACCATTCATAAATGTTGAATAATTCATACCATTAGCTTTTGCTGCTGCCGAAATTCTTGTAATCCAGAGCCTTCTAAAATCTCTTTTCTTTAAACGTCTGCCTATATAGGCATAGTTTCCAGATTTCATAACTGCTTCTTTAGCAGTCTTAAATAGTCTGCTCTTAGCACCCCAATAGCCTTTGGCAAGCTTTAAGGTCCTGTTTCTTCTTTTGCGAGTAGCTATCGCACCTTTTACACGAGCCATTTATAAAAAACCTCCATTAATTCTTATTTTGTACAATAAATCCTTTAAACTAACTACGCTTATTTATAAGGAAGAAGTGCCTTTATTGCTGCAACATTAGTATCATCGGCATATCCGCCCGCACGTAAATGTCTCTTTCTTTTTGTGGATTTCTTTGTCAAAATATGGCGGCGGTTTTTCTTGTTAAACTTAACCTTGCCATTTTTGGTAATCTTAAAGCGTTTTTTTGCACCGCTATGAGTTTTCATCTTTGGCATTTTAGTTATCCTCCTTCTATTTTGTATCCTTAGGGGCAAGAATTAAACTATAATTTCTGCCCTCAAGCTTTGCAGGTTTTTCGGGAGTGCCATATTCAGCAACAGTTTGGACAAAATTGTTCATCAAATCTTCACTGAGATTCATATGTGACATTTCTCTTGCTCTGCGAAAATGTATCCTGACCTTTACCTTATGCCCACTCTTCAAAAACTTCATTGCATTTCTAGCCTTTGTGTTAAGGTCATTAGTGTCAATATTAGGTGTCATCTGAATTTCCTTTAATTCAACGACCTTTTGATTTTTCCTTTGGTCCTTAAGCTTTTTCGCTCTTTCAAAGCGATATTTGCCATAATCCATAATTTTGCAAACTGGTGGCTTGCCCAAGGGAGCAATCAAAACCAAATCCAAGTCATTTTCTTCCGCAAGCTGTAACGCCTTTTCAGTAGGCATAACGCCCAACTGTTCTCCATCAGCGCCAATAACCCTGATTTCTTTTTCCTGGATATCATCGTTGATGAGCAATTCCTTTGTGCTGATAAATAAGCACCGCCTTTCATAAAAAATATTAAAAATAAATAAGGTATGAATTCTCACACCTTATACTTAAACTTTATTAGCATTAAAATCACAAAACGTATTTAAAAACGTCTGCAACCTCATAAACAGCTTAAAAGCGTCGATGGGTGAGAGAAAACTCTACTTATTCGCATAACTACAATTGTTATTATAACCTAAAGCACTGTGTTTGTCAAGCGTTTTTTTATTTTTTTAATCTCGATTGACTTTTAGCTCTTGCCTCAGAGTTTAATATAATCTTTCTTATCCTAATATTTTTAGGAGTAACTTCTACAAGCTCATCATCATTTATAAATTCAAGACTTTCCTCAAGACTCATATTTCTAGGAGGAACAAGCCTTAAAGCATCATCAGAGCCGCTAGCTCTCATATTTGTCAGCTGCTTTTTCTTGCATACATTGACAACCATATCGCCGGCCTTTGCATTACTGCCGACAACCATTCCCTCATAAACTGGAACAGCTGCCCCAATAAAAAGCTCGCCTCTTTCCTGCGCATTATATAATCCATACGCTACACTTACACCTGTTTCAAAAGCAACAAGCGAGCCTTGTGCCCTCTTGGAAATATCCCCAAAATAAGGCTTGTAGCTATCAAAAACGGTATTCAATACGCCCTCACCCTTTGTATCGGTCATAAATTCACTTCTATAACCAAACAAACCTCTTGCAGGCACTAAAAATTCAACCCTTGTACGTGAACCAATTGGGTGCATTTCCAAAAGTTCGCCCTTTCTCTTACCTAGCTTTTCCATTACAGAGCCTAGGTAATTTTCAGGCACATCAATTACCACTCTTTCAACCGGTTCGCACTTAACACCATCAATTTCTTTATATAAAACCCTTGGTGTGCTAACTGAAAGCTCATAACCCTCTCTTCTCATATTCTCAATAAGAATGGATAGGTGCATTTCACCTCTGCCTGCAACATTAAAGGAATCATTAGAATCGCTTTCACTTACTTTCAAGGAAACATCCTTTAGTGTTTCACGATACAGCCTGTCCCTAATCTGCCTAGAAGTAACAAATTTTCCCTCACGCCCTGCAAAAGGACTATCATTTACTGAAAAAGTCATCTCAACAGTAGGATCACTTATTTTTACAAAAGGCAAAGGCTCGACAGCATTCACAGAGCAAACTGTCTGTCCGATAGTAATATTTTCTATTCCAGAAAAGCTTACTATATCACCAACCTTAGCACTATCAACAGAAACACGATTTAATCCCTCAAATTGATTAAGACTAACTACCTTAGCTTTAAAAGGCTTGCTCCTATTAAGATAATCGCATACAACGACCTCTTGGTTATGACGAATTACTCCTCGCTCAACACGGCCTATCGCCATTCTTCCTACATAATCATTATAATCAATTGAGGAAACTAACACCTGTGTTTCACCATTTTCATCACCCTCAGGTGCCGGAATATGCTCTATTATCTTATCGAACAAAGGTCTAAAATCCGTACCCATGTGGTCCGGTGATAATGAAGCCACACCATTCCTGCCCGAGCAGAAAATTACAGGGCTATCAATCTGCTCCTCAGTTGCGTCTAAATCAAGCAAAAGCTCAAGCACTTCATCAACTACCTCATGGTTTCGTGCATCAGGTCTATCCGTCTTGTTTACAACAACAATAATTTTATGTCCAAGCTCAAGTGCTTTTTCAAGAACAAAGCGAGTCTGCGGCATTGTTCCTTCAAAGGAATCTACCAAAAGCAAAACGCCATTAACCATTTTTAATATACGCTCAACCTCACCCGAAAAATCAGCGTGTCCAGGCGTATCGATTATGTTAATTTTTACATCATTGTAAACGATTGCAGTATTCTTCGCCAGTATAGTAATTCCACGCTCACGCTCAATATCGTTATTATCCATAACTCTATCATTTACCACTTGATTTTCTCTAAAAATACCACTCTGTTTTAACATTTCATCAACCAAAGTAGTTTTTCCATGATCAACGTGGGCGATTATTGCAATATTTCTTAAATCCTCTCTAATCAAAGTTTCTCCTTTTCACTTTACACATTTGCTAACTATTATATTATACTCTTTTTTTACAATTTGAAAAGTATTTTTTGAAAAAATTGTTTCTTTAAACTATTCCCCAAAAAAATCGAGCTAATAATTATTGAAATTGCACAATCACCATTGCCTAGCTCCTAAAATATGTATGGCATTATAGGAAGCAAAGTTATAACTTGAAAAAGCTCTGTTCTTGCTATCAAATGAATGAGCTGTTACAAAAATAGTAAAAAGACTTGGCTCTCCATAAATTTTTGTCACAATTAAGGAATGATACATTTCACCATTCGCATTAACAAGCTGAATTATATCACCAAGCATAATTTTGTTTAAGGAAATTAACTCACCATACGGACCTGCACCTTTATTTTCAAGCAAAAATTTATTTAAATATTTTGCACTGCTCCACGCAGGGCTTCTGTCATTTATACTATTATAATACCAGCCAAAGGTTTTTGTATAATTCATTACTCCTATGCCTGCATAAATGCATTGAGAAACAAAGTTGGTGCAATCCCCACCCATATTTTCAAAATCAACATATGCCAAATTTCTTCCATAAGCCCATTTCACGGCGTAATTAACCGCCTTTTCCCTGTTATAAGTTAAAAATTTCATTTTATCACCCTTTATATATTATTCATTAATATATAAAATTGATAAAAAAAATAACCTCACTTGCTTTAACACAAATGAGGTTTATTAATTATTAAAATTTTAATTAGCTATTTTTCTTCTTAACACCGATAATAACACCAGCAACGATTACAGCAGCAACAACTACGCCACCAATAACCCATGGCAATACAGACTTGCTGTCTTCATCTTTGTCAGCTTTGCTTGTGTCAGAGCTACTTGTATTGCTTGTTGTGGAATCAGTCTTTGCCTCTGTTGTTTGAGCCTCTGTTTCAGCAGGTGCTTCAGTAGCAGGAGCTACATCGGGAAGCTCAGCATTTACCTGGTCATCAACATCAGGTGCATCAGTAAGACCACTAACCTTGAAAGTAACGCTTATAGTTTCATATTCCTTCTCAGCATCAGGCTCAAAAGCTCCGCCGCCAAGACCCCAAGAATTATAAATGTTTTGTCTTAATACAGTAGCACTCTCAAGAATATTTGTACCGCCGGAAAGCTCCTTAGTTTCATCCCAGCTTGCTGTTTCCTTAAGCTTAGACAAATCGTATTCAATATTCTCTCCACCGATTTCAACCTTGTCAAGCTCAATACGTGCATCTGGGTAAAGATCTGCCCATTCAGCCTTTTCATCAATAAGCTTTAAGTCAACGGCCAATACAGCCAATCCCTTTACAGGTCCGCCGATTTCCTCGCCTGAATCTTCATCAATAGCGGCATTATATACTTTTGTATTTATTGTATATGTTCCGTTGCCTACTATATCAATTTTTGGTAAAATTTCAACACCTGCCTTATCCTCATCTCCCCAGTAGTAGGATGCGATTCCGTCTGCCCAAGAAATAAATCCTGTTGCATACTTAGTATCTTCCTCTGCAACAGCAGAAACAGACAAAGCAGAAATCAACATTGCTGTTGATAATGTTCCAACTAAAAGTTTTTTAAGTTTCATAGTTTTCCTCCATTCATTTGATAAATATATATTACTATAAAACGATTACAATTTCAATTAT
>JAAYSD010000074.1 GCA_012518465.1 Clostridiales bacterium | reverse complement strand
ATGTCTAGGAAAATAATAACATGTTTTTAAATTCTACAATGTATATAAATTTTTACTTTATAAATAACATTATAGTATAATTTTGAATATAAATGATTAATAAACTGTTAATTAAACGTAATATATTATTTAAATTTTTCAAAATTATATTAATTTTATATGATTTTATATTAAATGAATACTAACTATTCATTTTCCTCTATCAGTTCATCAATTGTGCAATTTAAAGCTTCTGAAAGCTTTTTTAAAGAGCATAAATCTGGTTTTCTTAAACCATTTTCCCATTGTGAAATAGTGTTTTGCTTTACACCAATCTTCTCAGCCAATTCTACCTGCGACAAATTGCTGTTTTTTCTCTTTACCTTAATTGACATTTTACTTCTCCTATTTTATCTTGTTTAATAATTTGTAAAAAAAATAATAATAAGATAATATCATGTAAGTATATATGTGTCAATCTCTTTTTGAGATATTTGTATAGATAACTTGATTTCAATCTCACAATGTGATATTATTTGTTTAATAAACACAATGTCATTAACAAAATTTTAATAATTATTTAAGCAGGTGATTTTATGAATAGAATATCTAATTTAAGAAAACAAGCTAATTTAAGTCAAAATGATTTAGGTAAAATAATAGGTGTAGCTCAAAACACACTTTCCCAATGGGGAAATGGCTTGAGAGAGCCTGATTTTGATTCGGTAATAAAAATATCAGAATACTTTAATGTCAGCACAGATTATCTACTAGGAAAAGAAGAGGATATGCCCGATGAGCTGATTGTTCTAAATAGAATTGTAAGAAAACTTTCTAAATCTAATCGTAAAAAATTAGTGGAAATTGCTAAAATGATGTTTGCAGAAGAATTTGATAGTAAAAATTTTTAGGCAAAGCAATAAGTAAAATTGCTTTGCCTTTTAAGTTATTTAATTAAATTAAAGTAATTATAAAATAAAAAATAGTATTAAATATCTATATTTTATATTCCATTCCTATTTTAATTGCTTTCATATTATCATCTATCAAGTGGTTTTTAGCCTTTGGTATTATTTGCTCAAATGCTTCTTTTACTGTTTCAAGACTTGCTAGCTTTGTTTTTCCAATTAGCTTTCCTAAAAGAATAATATTAGCCATACCTGAGATGTCATTTTCAGTAGCTAGCTGTGTTGCCGGCACATATTCGCAGTCAATGTCATTTCTTTCACTCTTTTTAGAAATAAGTGAGCTGTCAATGAAAGCCATTCCCCCGCTTTTTACATGATCAATAAATTTATCATAGCTAGGTGCATTCATCACTATAAGAGTAGTGGGTTCCGTAACTAAGGGGCAATCTATCGGCTTATCATCAATACAAACACAGCAATTTGCTGTTCCTCCTCGCATTTCAGGGCCATATGAGGGCAGCCAAGAAACCTCTCTATCAGAAATTAATCCAATATGTGCAAGCACCCTTCCGGCAAATAAAATACCTTGCCCTCCAAATCCTGCAATTACAATATTATTAGACTTCATACTCATCTTATTGCACCTTCTTTAAAAACGCCCAAAGGATAATAGGGAATCATCTTTTCCTTTACCCAATTTAATGACTCAACAGGACTTAATCCCCAGTTTGTAGGACAAGTAGATAATACCTCAATCAGTGAAAAACCTTGCTTGTTTTTCTGATATTCAAAGCCTTTTCTAATAGCCGCTTTTGCCGTTTTTATTGTATTAGGGTCAATAACTGTTACCCTCTGTGCAAGTGCAACTCCGTCAATCTGAGAAAGAATTTCGCAAATTTTAACAGGAAATCCTTCGATATCAGTATTTCTTCCATAAGGAGTAGTCTGTGTAATCTGTCCTGGCAAAGTAGTTGGTGCCATTTGTCCACCCGTCATTCCGTAGGTTGCATTATTTACAAAAATAACAGTTATATTCTCACCACGTGTAGCCGCATGAACAGTTTCAGCTGTTCCGATTGCAGCCAAATCACCATCGCCTTGATAGGTAAATACGAATTTATCAGGATTTCCTCTCTTAATTCCTGTTGCAACAGCAGGAGCTCTTCCATGCGCTGCTTCCATCATATCGCAGGCAAAATAATCATATGCCATGACAGAACAGCCAACAGGACAAATACCAATTGTTTCCCCCTCTATTCCCATTTCATCAATTACTTCAGCAATAAGCTTGTGAATAATTCCATGAGTACAGCCCGGGCAATAATGAGTAGGCACATCACACAATGCTTTCGGAATTGTATAGCTAGGCATTATCATCACCATCCATTTCTTTTAGCTTTTCAAAAACTTCAGCAGGAGTAGGTACAATCCCCCCTGTTCTTCCGTGAAACTCAATAGGAATCCTTGACTTCAATGATATTCTAACATCTTCGACCATTTGCCCCATTGACATTTCTACAACAAGAACCTTTTTAACCTTTTCAGCTGCCTTTTGCAATTCCTTTTCAGGGTAGGGCCATAATGTGATAGGTCTAAATAATCCTGCCTTTATCCCATTTTTTCTAGCCATATCAACAGCAGCCTTAGCAATTCTAGCTACTGAGCCATATGCCACAACAAGCAGCTCGGTATCTTCTTCTATGTCTATTTCAGCTTTTGTTTCATTTTTCTTTACAATTTCATATCTTTTAAACCTTTTAAAATTTTCATCCTCTAAAACATCGGGCTGCAAAAATAGAGAATTAATTATATTATGTTTTCTTTTATTGCCATGTCCATTTGCCGCCCATGGCTTTTCAGTATTTTTATTAAAATCATAATCCTCTGGGAAATGTACCGGCTCCATCATCTGTCCCAATAAACCGTCAGCTAAAATAACAGCCGGCATTCTATACTTATCTGCTAAATCAAAAGCATCACAAACAGTATCCACCATCTCTTGAACAGATGCAGGCGCAAATACCAAAGCATGAAAATCACCGTGGCCTAATGCCCTTGTCATAAACCAATAATCAGATTGTGAGGGCTGTATTCCACCTAAGCCGGGTCCTCCTCTTTGCACATTTATAATAACGCATGGCAAATCCGAGCCTGCAATATAAGATATTCCCTCAGCCTTAAGAGCTATACCGGGTGAAGATGAGGAGGTCATACATCTAACTCCCGAACCTGCACAGCCATAGACCATATTTATAGCTGCAATCTCAGATTCAGCTTGAAGATATACACCACCAACCTTTGGCATTCTCTTTGCCATGTAGGCAGATATTTCTGTCTGTGGTGTAATAGGATAGCCAAAAAAGCACTTACATCCTGAGCGTATTGCAGCCTCTGCAATAGCCTCATTTCCCTTCATTAAGTGTTTCTTTGGCGAACTTTGATTACTCATATTTCTTTCCTTTCGCATAAAACATAGGATAAACTTTGTAAAACAGTACCTTATGTTTATTTTCGATTGAAATATTCAATCCAAAAATTATAAACGCAAAAAATGCGAACAAATATTACTTTTTAATAACCTTTATAGTTATTGCACAATCAGGGCACATAATGGCACATCTTGCACACGAAATACATTTGTCATCATCAATACACCGTGAGGTGTAATACCCTTTTGAATTAAGCTTTTCATTTTGAATCTCAATGATTTTTTTGGGGCAAGCTGTTACACAAAGTCCACACCCCTTACATCTGTCAAAATTTACATTCATCCTTTTTAGGAGCTTTTCTTCATCAGCCATGATATTCCTTTCTGCATTAAACCATGTTCCAAAGTGTTTTTACATAAATATCCATAGGGTAAGGTTTGTATTTTTTTTCTATATCGACTTTTAAATCCTTATTAAAAGTAGTAAATTCTAAGGGTAATAAGGCTTTTTTACAAACCTCATCTGCATATTCCAGTGAATCAAGTACAGTTTCAGCATATGTTTCCAGTCCTAGATTAGAGTTATTTACTATTCCCGTACATTTCACACGGGAGCAGCTTTCTATATCTCTCATAAGCTCAATAGTATTATCAATATCTTCAGTTAAAAGCCTGTATTTATTAATAACATACAGCATTTCAACATCATCACGATTATTTAAATAATCGTGATGAACACCTAGAGCCATTGCTCCTGCATCATCTCCACCAACATCAATCACTACATAATCACTATTAATTAATATACTTGTAAGATTAAAATTCATAGCAGGTATATCTAAATTAGTGTTTGCATAAATAGGTGCAACTAGCTTAATCCCCATTTTTTCGAACATCTGCTTAAAATCAGCTGTCCTAAAATAAGGATTTACTATATCTAAATCAACAACAGTGCAAGTCTTTCCCGTTTTCGCTATGTCAAGAGCTATATTAGTAGCTATATTTGTCTTACCGCAACCATAATGTCCTGTAATAATTGTAACCTTTTTAAAATACATAAGTACGCTACCCTTCCAGCCACAAGCTCATACCCGAACCTTTTTTCGCATTTGGATGAGCCTCAAAGCCAAATCCTTTGTAAAACGCTTCCTTATTCTTAGCAGACATCAGATAAACAGCTATTTTTTCACCTTCTATTAAGTTTTTTTGCAAATGCTCTAAAATCATTTCTACAAGATTTTTGCCTATACCCTTTAGCTGATATTTAGGATGAACGATTACATCTGAAATAAAATTTACATACCCTCCGTCAGATATTAATCTAGCAAGACCCACTAACCTTTCTCCATCATATGCACTAACTATATAAGCAGAATTTTCTAACCCATTTTTAGCTATCCTTTGTTCAAGCTTTACAAAATTAACTTCCTCACGAATCTTTAAATACTCTTCTAGCTTTGGCGGTATATCTTTATATACTATTTTCATAAATAGCAGCCTCATTTATCTAAAAAATATATAAACGGAGCCAAAGCTCCGTTTATATCTGAATATACTTTTAAAAGTATCAAGGTACTAAAGAGCCTGTATTGGCATTATTAAAATCTTATTTTCCCTCTTCTTCATTTACTATTTGCTGAGCATCATCTTCCTTTTGCTCTACTGCCTTTTCAATCTCTTCAACATCGTTTAAATCACCCTGCATAAGCTTTTCAAACTTATCGCCATCAATCTTCTCATGCTTAATTAGATACTGTGCTAAGGTATGCAGCTGTTCCATATTCTTTTGGAGAATATCCTTAGCCGTTTCATAGCCTGTTTCGATTATCTCACGAATTTCAGAATCTATTTCAGCAGCAACATTTTCGCTATAATTTCTGCCCTGATTATAGCTTCTACCCAAGAATACTTCATCATTTTCCGAACCATAAAGCACAGGTCCGAGCTTCTCAGAAAAGCCATATCTTGTAACCATATTTCTAGCTACCTGTGTGGCACGTTCAATATCATTGGAAGCTCCCGTAGAAATATCATCAAGCACAAGCTTTTCTGCTACACGTCCACCTAATAGAACAACAATTTGTTCCAGCATCCAAGTTTTGGTACGATAACTCCTGTCATCTTCAGGAAGCTGCATTGTATAACCACCCTTCATTCCACGTGGTACAATTGAAACCTGATGAACCTTGTCCTGAGATTTAAGATAATATGCAGTGATTGCATGACCTGATTCATGATAAGCAGTAAGAGCTTTTTCCTTTTCAGAAATAACTCTAGATTTCTTTTCAGGACCAGCAACAACCTTAATAGATGCTTCTTCAATATCTTTTTTAGTAATAGCTTTTCTAGAATATCTAGCTGCTAGTAAAGCTGCCTCATTTACAAGGTTTTCTAGATCTGCACCTGTAAAGCCATGAGTAGTCTTTGCAATAGTAGAAAGATCGACATCGGGGGCTAAGCTTTTATTTCTAGTATGAACTTTTAAAATTTCTTCTCTTCCCTTGATATCAGGATAATTTACAACAATCTGCCTGTCAAAACGCCCCGGTCTTAGCAATGCTGGGTCAAGTATATCTCTTCTGTTAGTAGCAGCAATAATAATAATATCTGTATTTTCTGAGAATCCGTCCATTTCAACTAAAAGCTGATTGAGTGTTTGCTCTCTTTCATCATGTCCGCCACCTAAACCAGCACCCCTATGACGTCCGACAGCATCAATTTCATCGATAAAAATAATTGAAGGAGTATGCTTTTTAGCCTGCTCAAACAAGTCACGCACACGAGATGCACCAACACCTACAAACATCTCAACAAAGTCAGAACCACTTATGGAAAAGAAAGGGACACCAGCCTCACCTGCAACAGCCTTAGCAAGCGAGGTTTTACCAGTACCAGGAGGACCTACTAGCAATACGCCTTTAGGAACTCTTGCACCTAGCTCTTGATATTTTTTAGAATCCTTTAAAAAGTCAACAATTTCCTTTAATTCTTCCTTTTCTTCATCAGCACCAGCCACATCTTCAAAGGTAACCTTTTTGCCCGAGCTTTGTAAAGCCTTTGCCTTTGAAAACTGCGACATTTTTCCGCCACCACCGGCAGAACGCATAATAAGGAAGAAAAATACAATCATTATTACCGTCATAATTATACATGGCAAAAATACAGTAACAAAGGTATTATCAGCAACTGGATTCATATTATAAACCAGTGAGCTATCCGAATATTTCTCATTGTATTCTTGTCTATAATTTTTTGTATCTTCAATAAATAAAGCTACATAAGGAACCTTATATTCCTTAATCTCGCCCGTATCCTTTAACTTGTAAAGCAATTTACCCGTACCTAAATCTAATTCATATTCAGATACGTTAAAATTATCAAATTCTTGAATTACATCGCTATATTTAACTGA
This sequence comes from Clostridiales bacterium, assembly GCA_012518465.1. GTDB lineage: Bacteria > Bacillota > Clostridia > Oscillospirales > Ruminococcaceae > JAAYSD01. The sequence goes on along the minus strand of JAAYSD010000074.1, from coordinate 1,782 downwards.
CTTATAATTATTTTCGCTATTATTTTTGATTATAACAGACACAGCCCAAACAAGTAAAACAGCAATCACTATATAAATTATAGCGTCTTTAAGCTTTTTTTGGTGCATTTAAACCGCCTCTCCGACCTTTTTGGTCTACTTAATTATATTTTTCTTCTTTTAAAATACCGATATAAGGTAAATTTCTATACTCCTCATTAAAATCCAAGCCATAACCTACAACAAATTCATTAGCAACATCAAAGCACTTATAATCAGCACTGACATCAACCTCTCTTCTGGCTTTTTTATCTAATAATGTACATATTTTTAAACCGGCAGGTTTTTTACCCTTTAGCATATGAATAAGATAATCCATAGTCTTTGCAGTGTCAAGAATATCCTCAACAATTAATACATGCTTGTCCTTTATATCTAAATCAAGGTCCTTGTACATACGAATAATGCCGGAGGACTGCGTTTCACATCCATAGCTAGATGCACCTATAAAGTCGATTTTACAATCACAGCTAATATTTCTGATTAAATCAGAAAAGAAAATTACTGAGCCTTTTAAAACACATACAACAATAAGCTCTTTTCCCTTATAGTCATTTGAAATTTTCTTTCCTAGATTTGCTACGGCACTATCCAATTCTTCCTTTGTATATAGAATAGATTTTATTGAGGCATCTGCCTCAAAGCATATATGATTTGTAGGATTATCCAAAACACCAGTTTCCATTATCTAACTTCCTTTTATAAGTTTTGCTAAAATTTTATACTTGAAATATTATAACACAAGCTTTTAAAAAAATCAATCATTTTTAACGATTTCGATATGATTGTTTCTCGAAAAATATGTGAAATTTTCGGTTTTTTACTTGAATAAAATAATTTTTTGAAATATTAATTTTCCCTTGACCGTCTTTAATTAACTGATAAGCTGAATTTATCATCAAAGCACTAGGAGTAATACCCTTATCCTTTATTATTTTTGAAATTAACCTTTTTACTACTATTTTATCAGCTTTTTTAAGTATCTCAAGACTGAATCCATCATCATTATACGCATTATCATAAAGCTCACGCATTTTCGCTTCAATAAACTCATTTTCTTCAGTAATATTTTCAGTTAATCGACTTATGCTTTCTATAAAGCTTGGATTTATTTCAACAAGCCTAGGTATAATATTATTTCTTATTTTGTTACGTGTGTAATCATCAGTGAGATTTGTGCTATCAATCACAAAAGGAATACTATTTTCAAGACAATATTTTTCTATCTCAGCTCTTGTAGAAAAAAGCAAAGGCCTTACTATATTATTCCTTTTAATAGGAATAGAACACAAGCCCTTTAGCCCAGTTCCCCTGCTTATATTTATTAACAAGGTTTCTGCATTGTCATTAGCATTATGTGCAGTAGCAATTTTAAAGCCCTCGTACCCTGAAAATATCTCATATCTTGCATTTCTAGCTGCCTGTTCTGTACTCATATGCTTTTCTTTCAAGGAATTTACATCAACATTAAATACACTTAAAGGAACATTCCATTCGCTGCATATCTGTTCAACAAATCGTTGATCACTATCGCTTTCTTCACCCCTCAGCTGATGATTTATATGGCAGGCACTAACATTATACCCCAAAGCTAGCAGCAAATGCAAAAGAGCCATACTATCAGCACCACCACTTAAACCAACTACAACCTTATCATCAGCATTAAGTAAAGAATACTCTTTTATAACAGCTTTAGCTTTCATCAACATGAATATACTCCGCACTTGTAAATCTTGTAAATTT
>JAAYSD010000073.1 GCA_012518465.1 Clostridiales bacterium | reverse complement strand
GATTATAGCGACGCTATTGAATTTGCGGGAGGCCCTGAGAGTATTGTGGCTGGTATTCTTGTGAGGCTTGAAGGGGATATAGAAGGTATGATTATGTTTCTGCTTGAAAAACCCTTTGCAGAAACTATTATTTCCTCTTTTATGGGTACTGTAAGTGATGATTTTGTAGCACTTAATGAATATGAGCGTTCTGCTTTGACAGAGATGGGCAATATTATGGCAGGAGCATATCTTTCGGCTATTTCTCAGCTAACTGATTTATTTATAAATATTAGTGTACCCTCTCTAACAATAGATATGCTAGGAGCTATTATGAGTGTTCCTGCTATTGAGTTTGCACAGGTAGGAGATAAGGTTTTACTTATTAATGAGAGTTTTATAATCGATAACAAGCACATTAAATCAAATATGATTCTAATTCCAGAAGTATCTTCACTAGATATATTATTAAAAAAACTTGGAGTGAACTGATGCCAAATATAGTAGTAGGTATTTCCGATTTAAAGGTTGGAAAATCCCCCGATATTTTAGTGACATATGCACTTGGCTCTTGCGTAGGCATATGTCTTTATGATAAAATGGCAGGAGTAGCAGGCTTATCTCATATAATGTTGCCTGATAGCACAGCAATAAAGGACGGGCATAAGTCAAGTATGAAGTTTGCTGATACTGCCATTCCTATGTTAATCGATAACATGAAAAAATATGGTGCAAATCAAAGAAATATTACAGCAAAAATTGCCGGTGGGGCATTAATGTTTGCAACTAACAGCCAAAAGTTTAATATTGGCGAAAGAAATGTTATTTCCGTAAAAAAGGTTTTGCATGATTTAAAAATACCTATTATTGCTCAGGATACAGGGCTTGACTATGGTAGAACAGTTTTTTTTCATGCAAGCACTGGAAAATTGCAAGTAAAATCTGCCGTAAAGGGCATTATAGAGATTTAAGACAGAGTGTGGTTATCCCAAAGGGGTGCGTGAAATGATTGAAAATAACGACTTAATTAAGGACGCTGTTATTGATGAGGGTGGGAAAGAAGCTTTAGAGGCTGAAGTAGCTGTTGATTTTCAAATTGATTTGATTGTGTCAGATGATAATCTTTTGGCGGATATTAAGGTTGTACCTGCTAAAAATGGAGGCAAAGAAGCAGATTTTGATTCTATAAAAGCTTTTTTAAAGGAAAGCAATATTGTTTTTGGGATTGATGAACAAACATTGCTCAAAATAATAAATAAAAAAATTGTTAATAGATATATTACAGTTGCCAAAGGACTTTCACCTACCAGAGGTATTGATGGCGAAATAAAGCATTTGTATAAAATTGACAAAGAACATTCTCCTAAGGAAAATGATGATGGCACTGTTGATTACAAAGATTTAGGGCTGATTATAAATATTAATAAGGACGATGTTATTTGCGAAATACAATATAATACAATGGGCGAAAGCGGCAAGGATGTTTATGGAAATGCAATTCCTGCTATTCATGGAATAATGCCGGCTGTTCCTATGGGTTCTAATACCGTATTGAGTGAGGATAAGACAAAGCTTTTAGCTGCTGTTGACGGTCACTTGCAGTTTAATGGAAAAAATTACAATGTTGAAACTTCACTAGTTTTAAAAGAGGATATAGATGCCAACACTGGAAATATCAATTTTATTGGCGATATTGTTATTAAAGGCAATGTCATGGAGGGCTTTAAGGTTGAAGCGGGTAAGAGCATAAAGCTTTTGGGCTTTTGCGAAAGTGCCCAGCTTATTGCTGGTGAGCAGATTGAGATAAAGCTTGGCGCTATTAATTCTTCAATTAGATGTGGCTCAATTTTGAAGCTTGATTACGCTGAAAACTCACGCATTAATTGCAAGGAAAAGCTTATTGCAAATTCACTTGTATCCTGTGATGCATATGTCGAGGGAGATATTATTTGCAAATCAAAAACAGGTGCAATTATGGGCGGCACTTATAGAGCAACTGGAAATATAGTAGCTAACACAATTGGATATAAAAGCTATCGACGTACGAATGTTTTTGTTGGAAATACTGCTTTGCTAAATATTGAGTACAAAGGTATTGTAAATAAACAGAAGATTTTAAGCCAGAAGTATCAAGAGCTTATCTTATCTATTTCACATATAGAAAATATAGTAAAAAGTGGGCAAAGTCTTAATCAAAGGCTTGAGGATTATTATGAAAATGCCAAGAAGATGAGGATACAGCTTCAGCTTGAACAAGCAGAGCTAAAGCAGAGGGAAGATGAACTAAATGAGCAAATAAAAGATTCAGAACAGGCAGGAATAAATGTATTTAAAAGATTATATCCTAATGTAAAGCTATCTATTGGCAGGCATACATATCTTGTCAATCAGGAATATGGTAAATGCAATGCTTTTGCTGATGAAGACGGAATAAAAATAATTTTTTAAGTAATTTATTTTGAGGAGGTATTATGAACAATTTTAATTTTTATAGTCCAACTGAATTTGTTTTTGGAAGAAAAACTGAAAATTCCATTGCTGACTATATTAAAAAATATAATGGTACAAAGGTTTTGGTGCATTATGGGTCAAAATCCGCTGTAAAATCAGGCCTTTTAGACAGAGTAAAGAAAAGTCTTGATAATGCTGAAATCGATTATATGCTTTTAGGGGGGGTGCTTCCTAATCCACGTGATACAAAGGTTTATGAGGGTATTAATATTTGCAGGGAGAATGGTATTGATTTTATACTTTGTGTTGGTGGCGGCTCTGTAATTGATTCTGGAAAAGCTATTTCTATTGGTGTCGAATATGATGGGGACTTTTGGGATTTTTATAGCACTGATAAGAAAATTGAAAAAGCACTTCCTATTGGCGTTGTACTGACAATTGCAGCAGCTGGCAGTGAAGGCTCTGATAGCACTGTAATTACTAAAGAAGATGGTATGCTAAAGCGTTCAACAGGGTCTGATATAATCAGACCTAAGTTTGCTATATTAAATCCTGAGCTGACAATGACATTACCTGCTTATCAAACGGCGTGTGGTGCTACTGATATAATGGCTCATGTACTTGAAAGATATATTACTAACACTAAAGAGGTTGAGATTACAGACAGATTATGTGAGGCTGTTTTATTAACTATGATAAAGGAAACTCCACGTGCTATTAAAGAGCCTGATAATTATCATGCAAGGGCGAATATTATGTGGGCAGGCACTGTTGCACATAATGATATAGTTGGCGTAGGAAGAGAGGGTGATTGGAACAGCCATACAATTGAGCATGAGCTATCCGGTCTTTATGACTGCGCTCATGGTGCGGGACTTGCTGTAATAATGCCCTCATGGATGGAATTTGTTTATAAACATGATATAATGCGTTTTGCACAGCTTGCTGTCAGAGTGTGGGGCTGTGAAATGAATTTTCAAAATCCTGAGCTTACTGCCTATGAGGGTATACAGAGATTTAGACATTTTCTTTCAAGTATTGGTATGCCAATTAATTTCGAGCAAATTGGTGCTAAAAAAGAGGATATTCCTTTGTTGATTGAAAAACAAGGGATTAGTGATGGTTGGGGCTTTGTACCATTAGACAAAGACGCTGTTTATCAAATATATATGAATGCTGTAAATGCGAAAATATAAAATAAAACTCCTATAAAGCTTGCAAACTTTGACTGAAACTCAAACGGCTATATCAAGCACTATGCTTGTTATAGCCGTTATAATTTTATTTATTTTCAAGATTTATTTGTATAAATTTGTTAAATAATGTTTTGGGGATTATAATTATATGAGGAAGATTTTTCTCAAAAAAATTGCCGTAAGCTCAAAAGCTTTTTCAGCTTCATTTTGTTCTATTTGCGTTAAAGCCCTTGCTATTCGGCTATCCTCATGAAAAGCAGTTGTAAAGCCGTGTGATGAATTAGCAAAGCAATGATAATCAGCCTCTGCACCTGCTTGTTTTAGCTTTTGAAAATACTCATAGCCATTATTTTTAAGCTCATCATTTTCTGCTGTAATAATGAGTGTGGGAGGCATCTGTGAAAGTATGCTTTTATCAGCATACAATGGAGAAGCATAGATTTCCTTACCTTTTTCAAGGTCTTTAAGATATGCCTTATTAAAAAAGCTTCCCATCTCCGACTTTTCTTTTCCATTTTCAGAAGTCTGCTGGTATAAATCAAGTGGTGGATAGTCAAGAGCCTGACCTTAAAACGAAACAGTATTTTTTTCCCTTGCTAAAAGGCATAGTGCAGCAGCAAGTGTTCCTCCTGCACTATGTCCTCCAATTGCAAATTTGGAAACATCTGCTCCTTTCGGAGGGTTGTTTTTTATGTATAAAACAGTGTCATACACGTCAAATAAAGCAGTAGGATAGGGAAACTAGGGTGCAAGACGATAGTTGATATTGATTACAATAGCATTGACTTTGTTGGAAAGACGCTGACAATATTCATCATTTCTATGGGGCAAGCCACTTACAAATCCGCCGCCATGAATTTCAAAATAAACAGGCAGCTTTTCTTGTTTGGTTGAATTAAGAGGATAGTATATAAGGGATTCGACTTTTCCGTTTCTGCATCAGCAAAAAAGCTTTTGCCAAAAAGCTTTGGTGAAAGCTTTTTAAATGCTTCATCCTTGTACCTTGAAAGCTTGAGTAGCTCTTTTTCACGTTCTGATAAGAAATTCATATTAAAACATCCAATCGCTATCTGTTTTTATAACTTTGTAAAAATTGCTCTGTTCTAGGTGATTTTGGATTGTTAAAAACTTCGTCGGGAGTACCTTGCTCAACAATCCTTCCACCATCCATGAAAATAACTCTATCTGCTACCTCATACACAAAGCTCATTTCATGAGAAACGAGAATCATTGTCTGACCTTTTGCGGCTGTAGCTTTTATCGTTGAAAGAACTCCTCCAACAAGCTCAGGATCAAGTGCTGAGGTTGGCTCGTCAACAAGAAGAAGCTTAGGCTCCATTGCCAAGGCACGAGCAATACCTACACGCTGCTGCTGACCACCGGAAAGATGCTTTGGATAATAATTCACTCTATCGGAAAGGCCAACGTCCTCTAGGTGCTTTAAAGCAATTTCTGTTGCTGTCTTATCACTCATTTTTTTGACAATTTTAAGCCCCTCCTTGACATTGTCAAGGGCAGTCCTATGCTGGAACAAATTAAAATGCTGAAAAACCATTGCAGTTTGTTTTCTTAGCTCTAGCTTTTGGCTTTTGGTGATATTTGTAAAATTAACATGAAATCCATCAAGGTCAAGCTGTCCACAATCTGCCTTTTCCAAGCAGTTTATAGAACGAAGAAATGTTGATTTTCCAGCTCCGGAAGAGCCTATAAGTGCCAGTACCTCTCCTTTTTCAATTTGAATAGATACATCATCTACAATTAAATTCTTTTGAAATGATTTAGAAAGATTTGAAATTTTTATCATCTATCCACCTCACGATCACGATTAAAAAGGCTTGTCCATTTGCGTTTTTGCACATCTGTATGAACATCTGAAATAGAGAATTTCTTTTCTAAAAGCTTTAAGATTTGTTCGATAATAATTGTTAAAACCCAGTAAATAATCGCTAGAGCAAGGTATACCTCAAAAAATCTGAATGTGCTTGAAGAAATGATTTTTCCCTGTGCAGTCATTTCAATAACACCTGCAACAAACGCTAATGAAGTTCCTTTTAAAAGGCTTATAAGTGCGTTTCCAAGTGGGGGAATCGCTACAACAAGTGCCTCGGGAACGATTACACGCTTTAATACTTGAAAATACGTCATGCCTAGAGATTCTGCCGCCTCAATTTGCCCTTTGTTTACGGACATCAAAGCTGCACGGATAGTTTCAGAATTATATGCTGCCTCATTAAATGAAAATGTGATAAGCACAAAAAGCATTGCCGGAACATCGTTTATGTTATACTCCGTTCCATATTGCAGATTTATATATTTTAACAGAAGTGGGATACCGTTGTATGTCAGATAAAGCTGGACAATCATAGGTGTTCCTCTGATAAAAGATATTGCAACAGCAATAATTTGGCTAAGTACAGGAATTTTTTTCATGCGTACAATTGCAAAAATAAGTCCTAAAAACAGCCCTGCTATCATTGAAACAAAGGTTATGTACAAGCTTTTAGGCAAATATTGCAAGAGCTTGGGGATTGACGAGATAACTATGTCGATATCAAATAGTTTTACAGACAAATACTCACTACCTTTTCATAAAAATATTGATAATGCCCGTTTTGTTCAGGCATTATCTGTTTAATTAACCCTCAAACGGCAGTACAACTAGCTTACCGTTTACGTCTTTAACCTCAGTGCTATATCTGTGATTGCTAATACGGTTAAGTCTTTGAATAAGTGCATTTCGACGATTTTCACTTGCTAAAATTGGAAGTCCTCTTTTAGTAACACGCTCATGCGTCATTTGTAAATCAATCGGAACAAGCGAAAAGCTAAAGTTGTTTTTATCAGCAGAAAGCTCAAATGAAACAATGAAGTTATCGGAAAATTTTGTATCACTGTAAAAGCCCTGCCAATTTCCGTTTTTATCTTTTGTTCTGTTTTTGTGAAGCGTAGAGGGTAGGGAATTAGCATCATAGCCATAAGATTCATACATTTCAGGTGAAATAATTGATTCACCAGCTTCAAATTCCATAAAAAGACTGCCTATATTATAGAAAATCGGGAAGTCTTTATAAAGCTCTATTCCTCTTGTAAAATGTGCCCCATGACCGAAAACACAGTTTGCTCCGACGTCAATTGCTTCCCTTGAAAATCCTTCAATAAACTCAGCCGGATAGTCAGAATACCAGTTTTCATTTTCGCCCTCATGAGTATGAATACTAACAAAAACAAAATCTGCTCTGTTTTTTGCGTCCTTAATTGTATCTAAAATTGCACCTTTATCATGCTTATCAGCAAAGGTTTTGACACGTGGATTTTCTCCTTGTTCAAAAGTTAAATAGCCTTCAAATAATGAACCAAAATCATAGAACTTTGATGAGCTGTCCTTGAATGTTTCAATTCGCTTACATTCCTCCATGCTATCATGTATTCCGATTTTACGGCTTATTTCCTTTATGCGTTCAAAGTCTTCAGCATCAACAACATAGTTTCTGCCCCATCTTAGCGGATTTAGTCCGGGGCGGGCAGGAACACCGTTTCCCGCAGGAGAAGCAGCGAAAAATTCACTTCTAGTGACGCCAATGGTGATAATAGCAATTCTTCCGTCGGCAGTGTCAATAAAAACAGGCTTTCTGGCTTCATAGAGGTCGTGTCCAATACCTAGAGGAACAAGTCCTCTTTTTTCACTTTCTTCAATTGTATCGAGTATGCCTTCAATTCCATAGTCGCCTGTGTGATTGTTTGCAAAGGCAACATATTTTATATTAAGCTGCTTAAATTCATCTAAAGCCTTTGGTCTGACGCTTGTTTGATATCCTCTTTTTGCAGCGGGACTGGTTTCCTTGCGTGGAGTAACAAATTCAGCGTTTGTAAAGACTGCATCAGCCTTTTTAAGAAGGCTCAATACTTGTGGGTCGATTGTTTCGCTCAGATTACCGCTTGAAAAAAGCGAATCACCCGATATTATAAAATTCATTTTAAACCTCGTCTATTCTGTTGTAATTAAGCTTTCACTTGGTATGTAATTTCCACCAAGCTGTTCTTCGCTTATTTTTTGGAGAGTTCCGTCATTATATATTTCTTTTATCCTCTGATTTACTTCGTTCAAAAGTGTTGTATCTGCTCCCTTAGGGAAAAGAAGATATGAACCGGGGTCGCTGTTTTCTGAAGTAAAGGGAACAACCTTAAGGTTTGTAAATCCATATTCAGCAATTCCGATTTCAGCTGAAATTCTGGAAATAATTCTCACATCATACTTGTTTGCTTCTATATTTTCAAATTGCTTGATGAAATTTTCCTCAGTGTAATTAATTTCAACCTCGTTATCCGGATTTTCCTTATTATAATTTTCTAAAATTGTAGCTCCTGAATTTCCGGGTTCTGTAATTGCTTTGCGTCCACTTAAATCGGCAAGAGAATTAATAGTATTATCATCTTTCCTTACGACGAAAACGTTTGCATTTTCAATAATGGGTAATGAAAAATCATATTTTTCACGTCTTTCATCATTTGCACTGAAATTGTTGAAACCGATGGCATATCTGCCGTTGTCAAGCCCGTTTAGAATACTTGGAAACTCGGTTATTTCAATCTGAAGCTCATACTGGGGAAGCCCCTCGAAAATTGCCTTGACAACTTCCACATCATAGCCTGTCAGCTCACCATCCTTGACATAGCTAAAAGGATTGCTTTCTCCACTTGTTGCCACAACGACAACAGTTTTTTCGCCTGAATTTGACTCGGATTGTGCTGATTCACCATTTTTACTAGTGTCGGATGAGGTGGTTGCAGAGCAGCCTGCCATAAGTACTGAAAGTAAAACAGCAAAAACGCTAACTAATCTCTTTTTCATAAAATAATTCTCCTTTTTATTCTTTTATTCCTAAAAATAAACTTATTTAAAAAACAAGTAAGATAATATCATATTATTCTTATATGTTGTGTATGCTATGGATTACATCATGAAATATTTATTTGTCAATATGATATTTAAAAATAAATGAGTCTATTTTAAAGTTTTTATAGCCAATTATTAGCATCAAACATTAATTAAATTATTAGTAAAAAATGCATAGAAAATAATTGTGAGGCTGGAGAAATCAATTCATACTCTGTAAAAATGAAAAAAGCATAGCCTTATCTTGACTATGCCGATTTCATCTGAATTGCAAAAGTTTTAGCTATTTGCTTATAGTGGCTGTCTTTAATTTAATTATTCTGTACGGTCTTCAATTTCTGAGTCAGAATTTTTGATTACGCTTTCAATACCGTTTTTAGCACTAGCCTTAGCCTTGTAGCCTTCAGAAGCTAAGATTGCCTCACCGTTACGAGCTTTTAAGCGAAAACGGAACTCCCCAGCCTTATCCTCATATATTTCAAATTTGGGGTTTTTAGCTTCTTCATAACCTTCAACAGTTTGGTCCTCGATATTTGCGATAGGTGCATTTTTTCTGACGCTCTCAATACCATTTTTAGCTGCTGTTTCGCTTGAATATACTTCTGATGTGCCAATAACTTCACCGTTTGTAGCAGCTAAATCGAATTTTACACCTGTTTTTGTTGTTTTTAGTATGTACTTGCCCATATTATACCTCCTTTATTAATGATATTAATAATCATTATATATATTATATCAATTGCAATAATGCTTGTCAATAATTTCATACTATTAAATATTGATAGAGTGTAAAATATTTAAAAACAATTGTTTTTAGCTTGCAAACAAAGTTTGCAAGCTATTGAATAGTTTTTTATTTTTACTAAGTTTTTATTTAAGCTTTTTAGTGTAGTTATTTAAAAAATCTGTCAGCATATAAACTTCAGCAGGCTTATTAAATATAGATGGAGCAAACCTTACAGTACCTTGTTCAATTGTACCAAGCTTGTTATGTGCAAGAAATGAGCAGTGAAGTCCTCCTCGTAGGCAAAAGCCACTATCACTAAGCAGCGTTGCCGCTTCAAAGGAGGAAATGCCTTTAATATTAAAGGAAATCAAAGGAACAGTTTTTATATTTTCATCGATATATAGAGTTATATTATTATTATTTTTTAACTCGTTGATAAAAATATTACATAGTCTTGATTCTTCTTTATGAATTTTTGCAATTCCTTTTTTGCTTATAAAATCAATTCCTGCACCAAGTGCAATAACGCCGGGGGTATTGATAGTACCGCTTTCAAACTTATCTGGGGTGAATATGGGCTGCTCAATACTATTTGAGTCACTGCCCGTACCACCTTCTATAATTGTTTTTAGATGAAATTTACCATCGGAAATGAGAAGTCCTGTTCCCATAGGTCCGTAAAGTCCTTTATGTCCTGCACAACATAAAATATTAATACCTTCTTTTATGTTTAAATCTATTATACCCGCACCTTGTGCAGCGTCAACTATAAAGCATATATTTTTTCTTTTACACAAATCAGCAATTAATTTTATAGGTAAAATTTGCCCTGTCACATTACTGGCACAGGTGCAAATAACTGCTTTTGTTTTTGGTGTAATAAGCTCTTCAATATTTTTCACTGTATTTAAATCATTTTTTTCAACCTTAGCAATTGAATAAGTACAGCCTTTTCTAGAGGCTGAATGTATAGGACGTATAACGGAATTATGCTCTAAATCTGTTGTGATTAAATGAGCATTTTCCGTTATTATACCTTTGATTGCTAGGTTAAGCGCATGAGTGCAATTAAGTGTGAAGCAGGTGTTTTCAACCTCTGCGTTAAACAAAGCCGCACATTTATTTCGTGCTTTAAAAACAGCCTCAGCTGTTTCATTTGCAAAAAAATGTCCCGAGCGCCCAGGGTTTGCCCCATAAATTTCGAATGCTCTTAAAGTTTGTTTTATTACATTATATGGCTTTGGATAAGTTGTAGCGGCATTGTCAAAATAAATCATAGCTCTATACAATTCCTCCATAGGTGTTTATTTTGTTGTGATAGAAATACATTTTATATTAATATCAGAAAGAATATCACAAATTCTATATGGGTCTTCATATACACGCAAGCCATAGCCACAGCTTTTATTTGGAGATTTGATACGTTCTATTCTGTTTTTAATTCTCATTCTATTTAGATAAAATTGTGCCTTGCTAGCTTGCGTCATATTTGAAAGTGCAATTATATACATAACATTCTCCTTTTTTATTATTGTAAAATTACAATATGTATAATGGAAAATGCTTTTAAAGTAAAAATTCCTTATACGACATTTTATGCAAATAAGTAATTTCAGTTACTTCTTTATGAATATTCATGCTGTAATTTCCTATACTAAATCATACAAAATCATACTGAATTTTCTTTTTCGCTTTAATAAAAAATGTCTGAAAGGAATGGGAATATGAAAGCAGTTATTATGGCAGGTGGCAGTGGCACAAGGCTAAGACCTCTTACTTGTTCTATACCTAAGCCCTTAGCACCTTTATGCACAAAGCCCGTTGTTGAATTTATACTTGATTTGCTTAATAAACATAAGATAAATGAGGGAATTTTCACCTTGATGTACAAGGGCAGCAGTATTGAAAAGTATTTTCCCGATTATCAATATAAAGGAATAGACTTAACATTTACCTATGAAAGAGAACCCTTAGGTACTGCTGGTTGTGTAAAGCAGGCGATGAATAACGAATTGGAGGATTTTTTAGTAATAAGCGGCGATGCGATGTGTGATTTTGATTTGACCAGTGCGATTGAGTTTCATAAAAAGCATAATGCAGATGCTACAATTATTACTAAAAAGGTTGATGACCCTAGAGAATATGGTATAATAAATTCTCAAAATTCCAGAGTTGTTGGTTTTAGTGAAAAGCCTGATTTCAGCGGGTGCTTTTCCGATAGTGCTAATACAGGGATTTATATACTTTCACCTAAGGTTCTATCTCTTATAGAGGAAAATAAGCAAATTGATTTTTCTAATGACATTTTCCCTCTTATGCTGGAAAAAAATATGAAGCTATATGCCTTTGAGTGTGAAGGATATTGGTGCGATATAGGTGATTTTAAAAGCTATAAGCAGTGTCAGGTGGATATGCTTGAGGGTAAGGTGGATTGTGAAATTGATGGCAAAAAATTTACCGGTTCAAGTGTTATAAAAAGCCATATACCTTCAGGTGTGACGATTGGCAAGGATGTTTATATCGGTACAAATGTAAAGATGGGTGAAAATGTTCATGTCGGTAGTAATAGCATTATCGGAAATAATGTAACTATCGAACGAGAAACTAAAATACAAGGTTCTGTAATACTCGATGGAGTGAATATTGCAGACAATGTCACTATTAATTCTGCTGTTATCTGTGCAAATTCTCATTTAAAAAGCGGTAGCTGTGTATATGAGGATTGTGTGGTTGGTGAGGATTGCATAATAGGGGAAAATGTAGTGCTTAATTCAGGAGTAAGGGTATGGCAGGGGAAATTCATACCTAAGGGTACAACCGTAATGCAGGATGTCAAGTATGGTGCAAAGGGAAGTATTAGAGTTGTAGAAAACGGCTTGTACGGTGCTACAAATATAGAAATAACTCCACAGATTTCCGCTCTATTTGGTATGGGAGCGGGCAGCTTGTCACAAACAGGTATAGCTGTATCTTGTTCATCAGATAATTCTTCAAAGGCTATGCTGTATTCCTTGGCAGGAGGTATATCAGCAACGGGTACAAGGGTGTTTAATATGGGGCAAATGCCTTTGCCTATGCTTATTTATGGCGCAAGGCTCGCAGGCTGTGATTTGCTTATATATATTACAGGAGGAATAAATTCTAAAATCCATATTTTTTCTTCAGGTGGACTGGAGCTTACACGAAAGCAGGAGAGAAAATTAGAATCTTGCATTTTAAGAGGGGAATATTCAAAAGCAAGCTGGCTTGAATTTGGTGAAATAAAATCTGATTATGGCATAGCTGATTATTATACTTCGATGCTTAAGCGGCAATTAAGAAAAATAACACAGTATAATTTAATTGCAATTACTCAGGATAAAAAGCTGGGAATGGCATTAAATACAGCTTTTAGCAGGGTGAGCGATTTGAGCTGTTCTGATATGGAGATAATTTTAAGTGATAATGGTACAAAATGTACTTTAAAGCATAGTTCAGTAGGAAATGTATCATGGGAGCAGCTAGTAATGATTGCTTTATATGAAACCTTTGAAAATGGGCATAATGCCAGCGTTCCTAATTATTTTCCCACAGCGGCAGAACAGCTTGCAAAAAAGTTTTCAAAAAAGTTATATCGTTTTTACGTTAATTCAACAGGTAATGAAGATAGTATAGCCAGAGAGATGGCTTTGTCACAGCCCTATTTATTTGATGGTGCTGTACTTGCGGTTTGTGTGATTTCATATTTGACAAAAAAGAAAATAAGTATAAAGGATGCACTATCTCTTATACCCGAATTTGAGTCAGCTCAAAGATTTGTGAAAATAAATGGTTCGTCACCGATGATTTTAAGAAAACTAAGAGAACGCTCTAAGCAGTACAAAGAAGGCATTGTGATAGAAAACACACAAGGAAGAGTTTTATTAAAGGCAAATAAGCTAGGAAGCGGCCTTATAATGTATGCGGAGGGTTATGCAGCGGAAACAGCTAAGGGACTTTGTGATGATGTAGAAAAAATAATCTCCGAGCTTTCACTTGACAATTAGACTAAAATACTATATAATTATAGTCAATTTAAAAGGTGCGTTTTCGGCATGATGCCGTTTTATATATTGGGCTTTTCATGTATGTTTACGTTTTGGCATAGAAAGCCCGCAGGTCTGTAAAAGCAGACTTGCATACATAGAAAAGAATATTTTTTAGTAATGCTTATCATTTATTAAAAAAATAGAGCATTGCTTATATTTCTATGCCTTTTATTTTCAAAACTATACGATTTTCAGTAAAAGAAAAGTGTAAGGGAAATACAGTTCCTGTTTTGCACTTATATTAGAAAGGCGATTTATGGCGTTAAAGAATTTTAATAAAAACAAAGGCACAGCTGTGCCTAAAAACAAGAAAACAACTGAAACTTTTCTTACAGCTACTTTAGAGGAAACTATTGTAAAGAAAAAGCCTAAACCAAGGAAACCAACTAATAACCTAAAAAAAGATGCAGCCTGCCAAAAAAACAATACAAACAATCGGAAAAATACATCAAGCAAGGGTAACCCATCTCAGGCGAAAGTGCTTGTCAATAAGGCTGGCTCTAATGTTAAGCAAAGGCAAAAGCGTGGTACGAGGGTAAAGATTATTGCACTTGGTGGTTTAAACGAAATCGGCAAGAATATGTATTTGTTTGAATGTTCCAATGATTTGTTTATTATCGATTGTGGACTTGCTTTTCCTGATTCGGATATGCTGGGTGTTGATATAGTTATACAGGACTACACTTATCTTGAGCAGAACAGGGATAAATTCCGTGGAGTAATTCTTACACACGGGCATGAGGACCATATTGGTGCTTTACCTTATTTATTGAAGAAATTCAATGTGCCGATTTACGGCACTAGGCTCACTTTGGGCTTGGTAGAGGGAAAGCTTAAGGAACATGGACTTTTATCATCTGCTATTTTAAATGTTGTAAAGCCACGTCAGCACGTGAAAATGGGATGTATGTCTGTTGAATTTATTAGGGTAAACCATTCTATTCCCGATGCTTGTGCAATGGCTATTCATACTCCTGCCGGCATTATTGTCCATACGGGTGATTTTAAGGTTGATTATACCCCGATAGAGGGAGAAATAATTGATTTAGCAAGATTTGGTGAGCTTGGAAACAGGGGAGTTTTAGCACTGCTGTCTGAAAGCACAAATGCTGAAAGACCCGGATATTCCGTCACAGAAAGCAAGGTTGGTGAAAGCTTTAGAAACCTATTCCATGCTGCTGGCGATCGCAGGATAATTATTGCTACTTTTTCAAGCAATATTCACCGTGTGCAGCAAATTGTAGATAATGCAGAGGCAACAGGCAGAAAGGTTGCTGTGTCGGGCAGAAGTATGGTAAATGTAATCAGTAAGGCTATTGAGCTAGGATACTTGTCCATTCCCGACGGAATTATTATAGATATTGACAGCGTTAATAAATTTCCTCCTGAAAAGATTGTAATTGTGACAACAGGCAGTCAGGGAGAGCCTATGTCTGCTCTTTCCAGAATGTCAACAAGTGACCATAGACAAGTTACAATTACTCCTATGGATTATATAATTATTTCAGCAACGCCTATTCCGGGAAATGAGAAGTTTGTAAACAAGGTAGTTAATGAATTAATGAAGTCAGGTGCTGAGGTAGTTTATGAAGCAATGTATGAGGTTCATGTTTC
>JAAYSD010000072.1 GCA_012518465.1 Clostridiales bacterium | reverse complement strand
TTTATCATTTCCTCATTTTTAGAATAATCTAAAAGTGGTAAATGTCTATTTCTAACCTGCTTCAGCTCTTCAGCAGTAATATTAATCGGGTCAAAGGGCTTATCCTTCATCTTATTTATAGAATAAATATGCGCTCCCGTCACAATGCCTTTTCTTTCAAGAATTTGTGAGCAAACAGCCCCTGCAAAAACAAGTCCGGCAGTAAGTCTGCCTGAAAAATGTCCGCCCCCACGCAAATCATTAGCACCATTATATCTTACATATCCTGTATAATCGGCATGACTGGGCCTTGCAAGATAAGAAACACTCTTATAATCCTCTGAGCGTTGATTTTTATTATAAATTACAATGCTTAAAGGATTTCCTGTTGTCTTGCCATTATAAAATCCCGACAGAACCTCAGGTCTATCAGGTTCAACACGATAGGTGCTAGTGCCATCAGTCTTTGCTGCACGTCTTTGCATAAAGTCACTAATCTCATCAAAATCCAGCTTTTCACCTGCAGGAAGATTATCTATTACTACACCGATTCCCTTTCCATGGGATTCTCCATAAATTGAAAGCTTTAACCCACCATTATAAAATGACGACATCTAACTCACCTCCCAAGCTCCTTAAATCCTCGAAAAATGTCGGATAAGATTTCGCAACACATTCAGAATTTGTAATAATCAAAGGCTCTTCGCATTTTTGTGCGGCAATAGCCAGCATCATAGCAATTCTATGGTCATTAAAGCTATCACAAATTCCACCGGTAAAGGATTTTACACCATTTATTACAAGACCCTCGTTTTCAATGTAAATATCAGCGCCAATGCTGTTTAGCACATTTGTCACAGCCTCCAGTCTATCACTTTCCTTAATCCTTAGCCTTCCACAGTTTCTAATATTTGATGTTCCATCTGCAAAGCAAGCAAGCACTGTTAAAATAGGCACAATATCGGGTATATCTCTAGCGTCAATATTAAGTGGCGAATAAGTACCCCTATACTTTACCAAATCATTTATAATATCAACGACAACTCTATCACCCTGCATGGACTTTTCAGAAATATTAAGCAGTTCTATTTCACTTCCAAGCATATTGCTGACAAGGAAAAAACCAGCCTGTGAATAATCACCCTCAACCTCAAAATCTTTCGGTTGAAACCTTTGATTACCTTTTATAAAGAAACTGTCCTCAAGAGATAATATCTCAATACCAAATTTGTTTAAAACCTGAATAGTAAGGTCAATATACGGCCTTGACTCAAGAGGTGAGGTTAAAATTATCTCGCTATCCCCATTTAACAAGGGCAGGGCAAAAAGCAAGCCTGTAATAAACTGTGATGATATATCTCCATCTATATAAAAGCGACCACTTTCCAGCTGTCCCTTCATTCTATAAGGCATTTCCTTTGCTTCAAAAGACACGCCCTTTTTCTCAAATTCAGTTATATAAGGAGTGATTGGACGTTCGGGCAATCTCCCGCTCCCCTCAAATATTCCATATGCGCCCAATGCTGCTGCAATAGGAATGATAAACCGCAGTGTTGAGCCAGATTCCTTACAATCCACCTCCACAACCTTCGGCGGCTTTGAAATACCTTTTACAATAATGTCATCGCCCTCGCATCTAGTTTCTGCACCAAGAGCAAACAAAGCTCTTAAGGTTGCATCCGTATCATCACAGTCAAGCACACCCTTTATTCTGCTTTCACCATCAGCTAATGCTGCCGCCAGCAAAGCTCGGTGTGAAACACTCTTTGATGAAGGCAGCTTAAGCTTTCCCTTTAAATTCTTAGGTTTAATTCTTATATTCATAAATTACATTCCTTATATCTGTAAAAATTTTTTATACTCATTAATCGTTAAATTTTTAGTTATACATTTTCCCACATTGGTGCAGAGTATAATATTTATACCATTAGAGAGCCTTTTCTTATCCTTTAAAGAAAATTCATATAACTCTTCGATATTAATATTAGTTTTTATCGGCAACTTGTTGTTTTCTAAGCACTTGCATAATTTTTCATGCAAACCTTTTTCACAAAGCCCTTGCCTTTCGGCTAAATTAGTGAAAATGCTCATACCAATAGCTACAGCCTGCCCATGAGTGATAGAAGTATAATTATAATATCTTTCAATAGCATGGCCTAAAGTATGCCCAAAATTAAGCTGCATACGCTCGCCTTTTTCTTTTTCATCATTTTCAACAACTCTTGCCTTTATAAGTATATTTTGCTTAACCACATCAAGAATTTTTTCGTCAAAGTCACCTTTAAATACCATATCAAAAAGCTTTTCTGAGCGAATCATTCCATGCTTAATAACCTCTGCCATACCATCTGCAAATATTTCTTGACTTAATGTCGAAAGAGTATTAATATCACAAATAACCGCAATTGGCTGCTTAAAAGCACCTACTAAATTTTTACCGGCCGCAATATCTATCCCTGTTTTGCCACCCACCGAGCTATCTACCTGTGCTAAGAGAGTAGTTGGAATCTGTACAAAATCAAGTCCCCTCAAATATGATGCAGCAGCAAATCCTGTCATATCGCCGGTTATGCCCCCGCCAAGTCCAATAAGTACATCGGAGCGTGTAACTGAATGTTCGGCAAGAAACTCATATATAGGCATAAGCACCTTATGACTTTTACTCGGCTCGCCATGAGGAAAAACAAATTTTGAAACTTTGTAGCCTGCATCCTTTAATGAGTCAAGCACTACCTGTGAATAAAGCTTGTCCACATTATCATCAGTAATTATTACAGCATTTTCACCTTTATTAAGCTTTCTTACAATTGTGCCGCTGTTTTTTAAAATACCCTTTCCTATAAAAATATCATAGGGCGAACTTGCATTAACATGAATTTTATCGATTTTGTCAATAGTACTTTGAACATTTGTGTTTTTATTCATAAAATCCTCTCACATAAGCATAGCTTGCGTAATTTCTTCAGCATTTTTAAAAAGGTTACAATTCTATTACATTATATCATATTAACTTAAAAAAATCTAGTGTTTTTTACTGTATTTCTGACTATTTTTCTGACAATTCGGGCAAATACCTGTAAATTCAAAGCTATGACCTGTAATTTTATATCCGGTTTTTTTTGCTAAAACCTCTTCTATCTCCTTCATTGGACAAAATTCCACATTTACAGCTTCTTTACAAATAATGCATTTTATAATATGCTTATGCTCGTTTGTATTCAGCTGAAAATACTGCTTAGAATCCTGATTAACCTGCATTAATAAAATACCTGCGTCAAGCATCGCATTAAGTGATCTATAAACCGTAGAAAAGCTCATATGCTTTTCATTTTCAAGAGTTTTATAAATATCCTCAGCCGTCAAGGGTGCAGAAGATTTTTTTAACACCTCAAGAATGGACAAGCG
This sequence comes from Clostridiales bacterium, assembly GCA_012518465.1. Lineage (GTDB taxonomy): Bacteria > Bacillota > Clostridia > Oscillospirales > Ruminococcaceae > JAAYSD01. The sequence continues at coordinate 26,574 of JAAYSD010000072.1, read as the reverse complement.
ATTATCAGTAACCTTTAAGCCGCTCTTTTTCAATAAGCCTTTCATCTTTACTCCTTTTTCAAAAGCTCAACTACTTGTTTTAAAACAGAAAGAGGCGTCTGTTTTTTCTCAAGCTTAATTTTTACATTAATTCTTTCAGTCATATTCAGCATAAAGTTTTTCTTAAACACCGGTGATAGTCTAGCTATCTTCTTCATATCAGGCTTTGGAATAAAAAATACAATATAGTTTTCATTTTGAATAATTTCCTCAATACCCGCTTGTGCTGCCATGTTTTTAATTAAAGCAATCTCTACCAATCCCTCAACAGATTTTGGTATATCTCCATATCTGTCAATCAACTCATCAAGCACATCCATAGCATCTTCTTTACTCTTTATCATAGCAATTTTGCGATAACAATCGATTCTCTGTGCTTGATTAATAATATAGCTTTCAGGAATATAAGCATCAATCTTAATATCAACAAGACATTCCTCCTGAGCGGAAATCTCCTCGCCTTTTTGCTCGGCAACAGCCTCATTAAGCAGCTTCAAATACATATCATAGCCAACATTTGCCAGATGACCCGACTGGCTTGAACCTAAAATACTACCAGCACCCCTTATTTCTAAATCCTTTAAAGCTATTCTAAATCCACTGCCAAACTGTGTAAATTCTCTAATTGCATCAAGCCTTTTTGTTGCAATTTCAGTAAGCACCTTCCCCCTCCTAAAGGTAAAATAAGCAAAGGCTCTTTTATTAGTCCTGCCCACTCTTCCTCTAAGCTGATGAAGCTGAGCTAGCCCCATGTTATCAGCATTTTCTATAATAAGGGTATTTACATTAGGCACATCAACACCTGTTTCAATCAAGGTAGTGCATACAAGAACCTGAATTTCGCCCTCAATAAGCCTTTTCCAAACATCTAAAAGCTGATCCTCACTCATTCTCCCATGCGCAACAGCAATACCAATATCAGGTAAAAACTCTTGGATTTTAGCAGCACATTGAATAATGCTTTCTATCCTATTATGAATATAATAAACCTGTCCTCCACGCCTTAACTCTTTATTTATCGCTTGAACTACCATTCCCCAATCATGCTCAATTACATAGGTAGTAATAGGCTGTCTGTCCTGTGGTGGTTCATCAAGCACACTCATATCACGTATCCCCGACATTGCCATATTTAGCGTTCGAGGAATGGGAGTAGCTGATAGAGTCAGCACATCAACACCACTAAAGCTATCCTTGAATTTCTCCTTATGTGCAACGCCAAATCTCTGCTCCTCATCAATTATGACAAGCCCCAAATCCTTAAAAACAACATCATCTTGAACAAGCCTGTGAGTGCCTATTATAAAATCAATTTTTCCTTCCCTAAGCTTTTGTACAATCTGTTTTTTCTCCTTAGCAGTACGAAATCTTGACAAAAGCTCTATGTTTATGGGAAAACCTTCCATTCTCTTCATAGCAGTCTGAAAATGCTGCCATGCAAGAACTGTTGTAGGCACTAGCAAAGCACATTGTTTTCCATCATGAATGCATTTAAAAGCAGCTCTTAAGGCAACCTCCGTTTTCCCAAAGCCAACATCCCCACAAAGTAGCCTTTCCATAGGTATATCTCTTTGCATATCTGATTTAATTTCATCAATGCACTTTAATTGTGAATCTGTTTCTATATAGCTAAAGTGATTTTCAAAATCCTCCTGAAAATCATCATCTTCAGAAAAAGAAAAGCCTCTGCTCTTCATCCTGCGTGAATAAAGCTCAATCAACTCAGCCGCAAGCTCCACAGCAGCAGCCTTTGCCTTTGCCTTTGTCTTTTTCCATTGATCTGAATTAAGCTTATTCAGCTTTATTGTGCTGGCGTCCTGACTGCCTATATATCGAGAAATAGAATCAAGCTGAGTAACAGGGACATATAAAACATCCTTGCCCGCATAGCGTATTTTAATATAATCTTTGAGTATTCCTTGGTTTTCAATTTGAACAATACCATCAAAGATACCTATTCCATAGGAATAATGCACTACTAAATCACCAACGGAAATATCTGATAAAGAGCGTATCTGCTCGGCTTTTTTTCTTTTAGGCTTAACTTTTTTACTTATATTGGTGATTTGTGCTCTAGTAAAAACAGCACATTTCTCCTCAGGGTACTCAAAACCTGAAGATATAGTACCAATAGTTATATAAATTTTCTTTGCAATTAGCTTTTTAGGATTATCAGAATAATCAGCAGGAAAGCCATCATCTCTTAAATCCTGAGCAAGAGTCATTGCCCCCTTTTGCGTTCCCGAAAAAACAACACAAGAATAACCTCTGCTCAAATAATGTCTTAGTTCCTCTTCAAGCACCTTATATTCACCGCTCCACGGCGAGGTTTTAACAGTATTAACACTTAAAATATCAGAAAGCTCAATATTCCCCCCTCTGGCAAAGGTGTCAAAATAAGCAATAAGCTTTTTATCTAAAATTTCACCTAGCTGACTTTTGCTAAGCTGAAAATCATCAAGCCCTTTGCATAAAAATCCCTCTTGAAAAAGATATTTTAAATCCTCATTATGCTGCGTCACTACATTTTTCACAGAATCATTAAAATCCACATGCTCGCAAATTATCACAGAATTTACATAATCGAAAATAGTCTGCGAACTATTATAAGCAAGAGGCAAATATTTATCATAAACGGATAGTGAAACTTTATTTTCAAGCTTTTCAATATCCTGCAAAAGCAATTTCTTTATTTTATCGGTGTTTTTTCCTCTTATTTGTGAACTTAGACTAGATAACTTGTCTTTAAGCACATCTTCGCTTTCGAAAAGCACTTCAGACGCCGGAGATATACTAATATCATCAACTAATTCATTTCTCCTCTGACTTTCAATGTCAAAGTACGCAATACTATCAATGGTATCGCCCCAAAATTCAAGCCTAATAGGCATTGTGCTATTTACTGGGAAAATATCTACTATTGAGCCTCTCACCGAAAATTGTGCAGGCCCCTCAATCATATCACATCTATAAAACCCTGCACTGATAAGGTCATTTATCAAGCTATCAAAGGCATAATCCTCACCACCTTTGATCCTTATCATTCTGCTGCTTAAAACTTCCCTTGGAATAGTATGCTGTAAAGCACCCTCCGCCGATGCTATAACAATAGGACATTGACCATTTTGCAGCTTTGTCAAAACATCTAGCCTTGCATATTCATACTCCTTAGAAGAAGCCTTAATATCAGTAAGAACCATATCCTTTGCAGGAAAAAGCATAGCTCGATAATTACTTTTTTCTCCTAGCAAAACATTTATATCCTCACACAGCTTAGCACCAACGCTCTCCGATTCAACAAGAACAAGCAAAGGCTGATTTAATCCCTCCTGAGAAAAAGCAGACAGCCAATGAGCCTTTTGAATATGTGAAAGCCCCGTCACCATTATTGGAAAGCCGCCTCGTTTTTCAGCAAAGCTGATAAACCTATTATATTCTGAAATATGTCTGGCTAAATTTAAAAAATATTCCATACTCCCCCATTAAGAATTATATTTGTTCATAGCTTGCTGTATTTTCCCATCAATCATGAGCATAAGACTATTTGCAGCGTCTTCAATACTCTTCTCCAGCAGCGGACCCTCCTGCTTAGTAAAGCCGGACAACACCCATGCAGCTAAATCATAATCGGGATGAGGCTTATTTCCAATACCTATTTTTATTCTTGGAAAATCGTCACTGCCACTTAAATAAATAATATTTTTAACTCCGTTTTGCCCACCATGACTGCCCTTATTTCTGATTCGCATTTTGCCAACGTCCAAAGATATATCATCAAAAACAAGAATAACCCTTTGCGGCTGAACTTTATAAAAATTCATAGCCTCAACAACTGCCTCTCCACTTTTATTCATATAGGTTGAGGGCTTCATTACAATAATCTTTTTGCCATTAACAACAGCACTTCCTACAAGCGATTTAAATTTTATACGATTGCACTTAATATTATTTTCCTTGCAAAATTTATCCACCACCATAAAGCCTGCATTATGCCTTGTGTTTTCATATTGCAATCCGGGATTTCCTAAGCCGCAAATTATATACTCAGGTGCTAAGGAGATTTCACTTTTATTAAATTTTTTAAAAATTTTTCCTATACTCATACTGTCCCCATCTTTATAAACACAAATCTCCCCTCTTTTTTACTAAGAGGAGTGTGTTAGTATTCTTTTATAGCTTGTTTTAAAATGATTATACCTTGAAAACAGCGTTTTCATGGTATAATTGCCCATCAAAAGGCGGTTGTCAGCGACATGCCGTTGGGCATAAAAAGTATAATAAACGCTTGTATTTATTATACCACGTTTATATTGTAAAAGCAATATTATCTTAATCATAATTTTAAAATGGAATTTAACTTAATTAATCTGAAGTTTAATTAGGCTTACGAAAATTTGATTTAAAAACTCTTCTTATGTTGAAAACCATGTTGAAAAAGTTGAAAACTAATGGTACAATCACATTTGCTTGAATTGTTTTTCATTTTTTATCAACAGCATCTACTATAAACTGACTCAGTAATATTCAATTAGTTATAAATCAATATATTATTACAAATAGTATTAAAATTACTTGCCTTATTATAGACTGCTCATATCCTTATTATATAAGAAATTGATAACTTATTTTATCAATTTAATTAATAAGCTAAATTACTAAAAATAATGTTTTCAACAGTTTCCACATAAAAACGTGTTGAAAATGTTGAAAAACACAGTTTATGAACATTTTTTAAATAAAATTTGTTGAAAACTCTGTTGAATACGTTGAAAACCTAGAGTATATGTGACTGTGTTTCGTAAATTAAAGTGTGAATGTTGTGGAAACATCTTATGTAACTATGTAACAAAACTATGTTTAAATTTTGCAAAAATAAAAAAGGGGAAATTCCCCTTTTTTAATTCAACTATTTATTATTAAATAATTTCATAATTTCTTTATATCTATCGTCCTCTATATCCTCATCAGTTTTTGTTTTATTGCTTTCAATTAAATCATCAAGTAAGCTGACTTGCTCTTGAGGTTGCTCCGCCTTTGGTTCACCTTGCTCCTGAACTTCTTCCTCTGAGCTTTGATTTTCTTCAGCGTTAGCAACGGGAGTTTCAAAGCCTGTCGCAATTACAGTAAGCACCATCGAATCCTGCATATCATCATCTATGCTAATTCCTGAAATAACCCTAACATCAGGCAATGCTGCTTTTGTAATCTGCTGCATAACCTTGTCCGTATCCTCCATAGTAGTATCTGGTGACATAGTGATATTAACAAGGATTCTACCTGCGCCATTAATAGTAGTTTCAAGCAATGGGCTGTTAATTACCTCCTTGACAGCTTCATCAGCTTTGTTTTCACCAGTGCCAAAGCCAATAGCCATATGTGCATCACCGGCATTTTTTAAAGTAGCCTCTACATCGGCAAAGTCAACATTAACATATCCAGAGCTAGTAACTAAGTCGGAAATACTCTTAACAGCCTTGTACAAAATATCATCAACCAAAGAAAATGCCTGCCTCAAATTCAAAGCCTTGTCATGCATTTTCAAAAGCTTTTGGTTAGGTATAATTACAAGTGCATCAACATAGTTTCTCATCTCAGCAATACCTTTAAGAGCTTGATTCATTTTCTGTTCACGCTCAAAATCAAAAGGCTTGGTAACAACACCAACAGTAAGTATATCCATTTCCTTAGCCAGACTTGCAATAATAGGAGCAGCACCTGTACCGGTACCTCCGCCCATTCCAGCAGAAATAAAAACCATTGTAGCACCTTTTAAATGCCCTTGAATTTCTTCCTTATCTTCAATAGCAGATTCAGCACCAATGGATGGGTCATTTCCAGCTCCACGTCCCTTTGTCTTTTTCTTACCGATTTGTATACGTCGCATTGTCTCTCCGTTTTTTGAACGAAGTGCCTTAACATCTGTATTAACAGCTATGTATTCAACGTTTTCAACACCTTGATTTGCCATATATTCAAGGGCGTTTCCACCGCCGCCACCTACTCCAAAAACCTTTATATTAATATCCGATATAAATTCATCTTTATCATACTCTATTTGCATTGCTAAACCCATTCCTTTCGCATTATTTTACGCAAGTCTTATACTATCCATTTTAACAGATTGTATTAAAATAATCAAGCCTTTTTTTAAATTAATTACCAAAAGCCATAATTTTCATTCTACCCTTCTATAAAAACTTTAAAAATACTCCTCAAAGTCTTATTTATTTATCAAATAAATTAAAATAAAAAGGATTTCACTGTTCTATCCATTTTCTTGTGAAGAATCTGTGCTATCGCTTGTTTCTGCATTATTTTTGACATAAACCTTTTCAGGATTATTAAGTAAAAGCGTCACCTTTTCATTTGGCTGAATTTTTTTACTTATAGTAACTGCCGCCGCATGAATTTTATCCTCGATTCTTTCATTTGCACCAAGCTCACAGATTATCCTATCATCTACCACAAAGCTTATATTGTATTTATCATTTACATCTATATTATTTACGCTTTGAATTTGATTTTCCTTTATATAATATATTATTTCATTTATAAGATTGTATTTACTTTCATCAATTTCCTTTAAACTTTGTCCCATTTGTGCTGCTTCATCAATATTAAAGCCTTGTACCGTAATTAAGCCATCAACAGGAACAGCCTTATTCAATAGCCTTCCACTTTCAGAAACAATGAAATTCTGACCATTCGATTTTAAATTTATATAAGGAACAGCATTAACAACAGAAATTTTCAAGCTACTGCCAAAAAAATCTCTTTTTATATTTACTTGCTCAATATCCACAAAGCTATTGAGGATATTTTGCTTTATTTCATCTGTTTTCAACCGTAAGAGATTCTCTCCATATTTAACTCCTGAGGCTGTAATTATCTGCTCATGGGAAATGCTTGTTTCACCCAAAATCTCTATACCCTTAATATTGAACAAAACGGTATTAGATAACAAAAATATAACACCAAATAAAAATATAAATCCAAAAATATAATATAGAGAATAATTCTGCTTTCTTCTTTTTTTAACTGTCCTCGTCTTAGCCTTTGCAATGCTTTTTTCCAAAGGTGGAGCTTTAGGAGGGCTTTTTTTAATTTTTCTATTTCTCGTGCTTTTCTTAGCATTTACCTTTGTTTTTGTCGCACTGCTTTTTGTGCTGCGGTTATCAAAATATTCAATACTCTGCTGCCTATCTGCACGATTTTGTTTTTTTCGATATTCTGCTAGCTGCTTTTTCGCTAAAACATCATCATTTCTACGCCTAGCTTGTCCACTACGGTTAATCGCATCTTTACTGTAAAGGCGGTTATCCAAAGGTGCAGATTCCCGCCTTTTAGTTTTTCCTGTATTTTTTGGCGGCTGCATATACCCTCCTTTCCAATTTTTTATAAATCCTGTTTTTACAATACAATCTGTATTGATTCAACATTTATATACAAATAGTTTTAATTAATTCTCTTGATGTTTGCCCCTATCTGCCTTAAATTTTTCTCTAATGATTCATATCCACGGTCTATATGGTATATATTAGTAATAGAAGTAGTTCCCTCGGCAAACAATCCCGCTACAACAAGTGACGCTCCCCCTCGCAAATCAGTTGCTTCAAGACTTGCACCTGAAAGCTTTTTCACACCCTCAACAATCGCTACCCTGCCCTCAACCTTGATAGATGCACCTAACCTTATCAGCTCATTTACATGCTTATAACGATTTTCAAAAATATTTTCTACAAACACACTTGTGCCATCAACGGTTGAACATAATGCCATGATTAAAGCTTGTGCATCAGTGGGAAAACCCGGATATGGCATTGTCCTGACAGTAGGCACAGCCTTTAAATTTTTTCTAGCCTTAATATAAATATTTCCTTCACCATAAGCATAAATCTGGCATCCCATATGCTCAAGTAATGGAACTATCGATGCAACATTAGAATAATTCGCTCTGGAAATAATCAGCTCCCCACGTGTAATAGCACCACAGCATAAATAAGTAGTAGTAACAATCCTATCAGGAACAACACTATGATAACAACCGCTTAGTTTTTCAACACCTGAAATGTAGATTGTCGATTCCCCTGCACCACTTATTTTAGCACCACATTTATTAAGAAATTCAGCAAGGTCCATAATTTCAGGTTCTCTGGCGGCATTGTGAATTTCGGTATCACCCTTAGCTGTTGCCGCAGCCAGCATGATATTTTCCGTAGCACCCACCGATGGAAATGATAGAGTGATTTTTCCTCCCTTTAATCCTTTAGGAGCATCACAATCTAAATACCCATGCTCTTCATGAATTTCCACGCCCAATTTTCTTAAAGCGGATAAATGAAGGTCAATAGGTCGTGGTCCGAGTTCACATCCGCCGGGAAAGGATAAGCGGCACTTTCCCAATCTGCCCATTATCGCACCTAAAAAAACTATTGACGAACGCATTTCTCTCATAAGAGAATCAGGTACATCAAAGTTTATTAACCCGCTAGTATCAACCGTAACCGAAGGCCCTTCTCTACTGCATTTACAGCCTAAATATGAAAGTATTCTACAAGCTGCATCTACATCAGAAAGCTCGGGACAATTATGTAGCGTGGTTTCAGTCTGAGAAAGAATAGTGGCAGCAAGCAAGGGTAAAGCGCTATTTTTAGCGCCATGAACTACCAGCTCTCCCTCCAGCCTTTTCCCACCTTGAATTACAAGCTTCTGCATATATTTTCACCTCTCAAAAGCATAAATAACTACCTCAATATTGATGTGTTCTATTTATGATATGCTTTTGAAGTAAAATGGGTGAGAGATGTAAACAATTAACGATAATAATTATATAAAACTTAACAAAATTCATTTGCTATCTAATCACTTAATAAGCTCAAATAAATCAGATACAATTATATCAGCTGAATTTTCTATGGCTGATTTTTTTGCATTTTGCTCCATTTTGCTTAAAACATCTTTATTATTCATTAATTTTTCAACTTCCTCGATGAGGCGTTCACCCGTTAAATCCTTATCTTCAATTACTATTGCCGCACCTTGTTTTTCAAGCGTTTTAGCATTAAAAAACTGATGATTTTCAGCTGCATTTGGATAAGGAACCAAAATAGTCGCCCTTCCTGCCGCTTGCAGCTCAGTTAATGTCATAGCACCGGCACGTGAAATCACCAAATCAGCAGCACAGAGGCAAGTGTACATATTATTAATATATTCTAAAAGTCTTGTGCGTGTGCTATCAACTTCGATACCCTGTTCCTTTATATAATCGGAAAACAATCCCTTTCCATGCGCACCGTATGAATGTATATGATTAATTTCTTTTCCACTTTCCCATGAAATAAGCCTTGCTACTGCTTTACTTATTCTATTAGCACCGGTGCTGCCTCCAAAAGACAGAATTGTAAATCCATCGGGTAAGCCAAGCTTTTGCCTTGCCTCACTTCTTGTAAGAAAATCCACCTTACTTCTTAAAGGGTTGCCTGTTATTTTATAGCTTATTTTATCTGGAAAATATTTCAGAGAATCACTTGTATTAAGATATATTCTATCTACCTTTGCGGCAAGCATTTTTGTAGCAATACCGGGCAAGGAGTTGCTCTCATGTGTAACTGATTTTATCCCCATTTTCACTGCTGCCTTAAGTACCGGTGCAGTTACATAGCCTCCCGTTCCAAAGACAATGTCCGGCTTGAAATCCTCAATAATTTTTTTTGCCTTTTTTTGTGCCACCACATAATAGCCAAGTGCCTTTACCGTACGCAAAACCTGTTTTGGTGCAAGCGAACGTTGTATCCCCGCCATTTTCAATGCTGAAAATTCATATCCTGCCTGTGATACCAGCCTTTGCTCAAGGCTGTCGGGAGTACCGATAAACATTATTTTTGTGTTATTATCTATTTCCTTTAATTTATCAGCGACAGCAAGAGCAGGATTTATATGCCCTGCTGTACCGCCTGCAGCAAAAATTATCTTCATCAACCACCTATTCTATTGCACTTTGTCTAGAAATATTAAGCAAAACTCCAACCTGTAAAAGCTGCATAATCAACGCTGTTCCCCCATAGCTGAAAAACGGAAGTGAAATACCTGTATTTGGCACAGCATTTGTTACAACAGCTATATTCAACAATGCTTGCATACCGATTTGCACACTAATACCTATCGCCATTAGCATACCGAACTTATCTCTTGCCTTTACTGCTATGTAAAAACCTCTGGCTATCAGCAATACAAATAAAAGCAAAATGACAAAGCCACCAAAAAAGCCAAGCTCTTCGCATATAATTGCAAATACAAAGTCGTTATGTGCATCGGGCAAAAAATACTTCTGCCTTGAGTTTCCAAGTCCGACGCCAAAAAATCCACCCGAACCTATTGTAAGCAAGCTTTGATACGTTTGATAAGTTTGATCTCCAACATCTGCAAACGGGTCGATAAAACCGACAATTCTATCTTTAAAATAATCTATTCCATCATCCATTAAGCCAAAAACAATAATTGCCAAAGCTACAACACCGACAATACCAACAAGCAGCATATGATGAGTCTTAGCACCACCCACAAATAGAATTGCTATTGCTATAACAATCATCAGCACTGTCCCGGATAAGTGAGGCTGCTTCATCATCAATGCACATATTATACCCAAAAGAATAAAAGGTGGAACTAATCCTTTTACAAAATACCTCATCTTTCTGGCTCGATAAACGCACATAAAGGACATTGTAACAATCAAAATAAATTTTACAACATCGGACGGTTGAAAGCCCCATATCCATCTTGTAGCTCCACGAATAGGCGTACCAAAGGCTAAAACAGCAACTAACAGACCTATACCAAGTACGTACATTGACACTACAATAAATTTGTTGAAGAAAATATGATAATCAAAGTATGATGCAATGAGCATTCCTACAATACCAAGCAGTGCAAAAAATATCTGCCTTGTAGCCATGTGATAGCTATCACCCTCATATTCCTTATATGAATAAGCATAGCTTGCTGAAAACATCATTATAATCCCAATAACAACAAGTATAAGTACTAAAATAAAGTATGGAAAATCAAATTTTCCAAATCCTCTTCGCCTTTTTACAGCTGCTCTAGCAGAATTAACAGGAGTTCTGCTAATTGCCGCACTGCCACTTCCGGATTGAATAGTTAAATTTGACGTCCTTGCAGTTTTTCTCTGCTTATTTGGTTTTACAGCCATAATCTACCCTTTCAAATCCTTTATTAATCAACTTATCACATAAGTCTTTGCAAAGCAATAGCTACTACCCCAAATACTATTCCAATAAAGCAAAATAACAAAACAATGCTCGTTTCACTAAATCCTCTTTTTTCAAAGGAATGATGAATAGGTGTCATTAGAAATAATCTCTTGCCCTTAGTAGCTTTAAAATAAACAACTTGTATCATCACCGTCAGAGCTTCCCATATATACACTGCCGCCGCAATAATCATAATAATTTCCATGCCTGAGCCGACGCCAATAGCAGTTACAAGTCCTCCTAAAAATAATGAGCCTGTATCCCCCATAAAAATCTTTGCCGGATTAAAGTTCCATACTAAAAAGCCGAGCATTCCTCCGCATAAAGAGGCAGTTAGTATAGTCAGTTCATCCATTTTGACGCTGCTTAATATCACCATAAATACCAAGGCATATACAAAAGTGACGCTTGAACAAAGTCCATCTATCCCGTCAGTAAGGTTTACAGCATTAATTATATATATCATTGCAATTCCAACTAAAATATAATAGAAAAATCCAAGTTCCAAATCACCATAAAATGGAATTTTAATACTTGTAGAATTATCACCGGCTATTATATTTGCAGTGAAAAAAGCACTAACAAGCATAACCTGTAATAGAAGCTTTTGTATAACTGTAAGCCCCTCATTTTGCTTTTTCTTTATCTTTAAATAATCATCAAAAAAGCCCATTGCACCATTAAACAGAGCAAACAAAAGTACGGAAACAGCCTTTACCGATTGAGCTTTTGCAATATCGTTATTTAATCCATCCTTGCCCCAATAAAGAATAGCAATAGTACCAAAAAAGCTCATTGTTATACCTAGTATAAACATTATTCCACCCATTGTAGGTGTACCTTGCTTTTTTTCCTTATGCCATTTTGGACCGATATCTAAAATCGTCTGCCCATACTTCATTTTTTTGAAATATGGAATTAATAAATATCCGCTCAGCCATGTGATGATAAAGGCTGCTATTATTGCCGTCAGAATAATTATTGTATCCAAAATCTTTCCTCTTTTATTTGTTTTTAAAATATTCTTTTACAATCTCTCGCTCATCAAAGGGTATATAATCATCACCAATCACTTGATAATTCTCATGCCCCTTGCCTGCAAGCAGTACGACATCACCAGACCTCGCCTGCCCCAGTATATGATAAATAGCTTTTTTTCTATCGATAAAAGTTTTATACTCACGCTTTATCTCATAATCCTCAATTCCCTTGACCACTTGTGTAATAATTTGCTGAGGGCTTTCATGACGTGGATTATCTGAAGTTACAACTATATAATCAGAATACTTAGCCACTGCCTCACCCATTTTAGGCCGCTTCGTGCTATCTCTTTCACCCGCAGCACCAAAAAGGCAAAGCACTCTTCCCTCTGAAAGCGTTCTTATTGTATTTAAAATTTTATCTAAGGAATCAGTAGAATGTGCAAAATCACAAACAACAAAAAAATCGTTATTATATATTATTTCAGCACGTCCCTTTTCTCCTTCTATTTCCTCAATATTAAAGATAAGTTCTTGCAAATCAAAGCCTAATTGCCTTACCACTGCTAAAGAAATCATAATATTATCGACATTAAAATAACCTAGCAGCTTAGATATAACAGGAAAAGCTTTTTTCGATACTCTATCCATCAGCCAAAAGGAGCTGCCTGTTATACTGATTTTTACATTTTCGCTGTAAAAATCCCCCATACCCTTAGTATTTACGCTGAATTTATCCGTCTTTATCTCATCATAAAGCCTTTTACCATAATCATCACCAATGTTAACAACAGAAAATTCACTCATATCAAAGAGTGCTTTCTTAGCTTGATAATAATTCTCCATTGTCTTATGCCAATCAAGATGATCCGGAGTAAGGTTAGTAAAAGCCGAACATACAAACGTTTCATCAGCCAGCCTGCACTGGGAAAGTGCCTGAGATGAAACCTCCATTACACAATATTTCACCTTATTTTCTACCATTTCACGAAAATATCTATACATTTGCATAGGTGGAGGAGTAGTGGGTATATCCTTGTCGGATTCATACACCTTATTACCAGTATCACAACCCGTAGTACCAATACTGCCACACTTTTCGCCCATTTTCGCCAACAGCTGTTTTATAATATGAACAACCGTAGTCTTTCCATTTGTGCCTGTTACACCAATAAGCTTTAGCTTTTTAGTTGGATTTCCATAATAATTGCTGGCAAGCTTTGCAAAATATGCTCTTGAATCGCTTACTAAAATCTGCTTTTCTAAGCCTAAATCCTTTTCAACAACAATAGCTGCTACACCTTTTTTCAGTGCATCTTCAGCAAAGCTATGTCCATCAATATTTGCACCCTTTATACAAATGAAAATATCTCCCTTTTCAACCTTTTGAGAATTTTCTGTAATATTGTTTATATCAGCATTATCAAGCCCTTGCTGTTTTGCCTCGCTTGAAATCTGAAACAACTTCATCAAAATAGTCCTTTCTTTCTACAACGGAAAATTATTATCCCGTTTCATCATTAACTATAAACTTTACTTCAATTACAGTACCCTTTGGCACTTTACTGCCTGCTGAAACACTCTGACTCACAGCCTTAGCATCAGCATTGTTTACAGCTCCTCCGCTTGACATCATATTAAATCCGGCATCAGTTATAGCAATATTCGCTTCTTCCAAAGTCATGCCTACAACATTAGGTACAGTTGATTTTTGTGTTTCCTCATCTCCCATATAAATTACTACCTTACCACCCTTTGGTATACTGTCCCCTGTGGAAGGATAATATTTTGTCACCACGCCATCTCGACTTCCGACAAACTCGGCTACTAAGCCTTTAGCAGTTAAATTAGATTCAGCTCTCATAGCCTCCAGCCCTACTAGATAAGGTACTGTTGTAGCCATATCCTCAAGCTCTTCAGCAGTGTATTGAGGATGAATACCAAGATAAGGCAACCCCTCTTTAAATACTGCCGAAACTACTGGTGCAGCGACAGCACTACCGTAAAATTGGCCTCCGGTAGGCTCATCAGCAATAACAAGCATAGCTATTTCCGGATTGTTTGCAGGTGCGGCACTTGCAAAAGTAGAAACATAATACATTGTTCCTGTTTCATTTTTCTTGTCAATTTTTTCTGAAGTACCTGATTTACCTGCCAGCCTATATCCTGTAATATATGCGTTATTACCACCGTTTGCAACAACAACCTCCTCTAAAACCTTACGCATTGTTTCTGAGGTTTCCTCACTGATTACCTGACGTTTTACAGTGGGCTGAGTAGTTTTTATTACATTACCATTATTATCAATAATTTTATCTACAATATACGGAGTAACAAGCTTGCCGCCATTAACAACAGCAGCAAAGGCTGTAATCATCTGTATAGCAGTAACCTTATTAGTCTGCCCAAAGGAAGAGCTAGCAAGCTCGACAGGACCCATATCCTCTTCTTTTACATAAAGGCTTTGTGCTTCACCTGGTAAGTCTATTCCTGTTTTTTCTGCAAATCCAAAGGCTTTAAAATATTTTACAAAACTTGATACACCCAAGCTTTGCCCAATTTTTATAAACGAAGGGTTGCATGACTTTACCATAGCTTGTGTAAAGTCAAGAGTTCCATGTCCACTCGTCCTCCAGCATTTTATCCTAGTTCCTGCCACATTTTCAGAACCGGAACAATTAAAAGTACTCTCAAGACTAACCGTTTCTTCATCTAAAGCCGATGCACCTGTCACCGTCTTAAAAACAGAACCAGGGTAATAAAGCTCGGTAATCGCCTTATTCTTCCACTGTCTTTCTCTTAGCCTTGCCTCTTCACTTTCAACAAAGGCAAGTGCCTCCTCGTCCTTTGCCGCTGCTTTTAGCTGTGCTATATATTCCTTGTCCGTTTGGCTGTACAGTTCCCCAGGACTATTCGGATCAAATGAAGGAGTAGTAGCCATAGCTAAAATTGCACCCGTATTAACATTCATAATAATTGCCGTAGCACGTTCTTGCACCTTATTTTCAGTTACAGCTAACTCAAGATATTTTTCTACATAATACTGCAAAACTTCATCAATAGTCAGCTGAATACTATTACCGTCAACGGCATCATATTTTATATCATTTGCAACAGGCATTTGATTGCCATCCTTATCCTTTGCAAACATGATTTTACCATCAACACCTTTTAAATAATCGTTGTAGTAAGCCTCAATTCCATAAACGCCATCGTCATCATAATTTGTAAAACCCAAAACAGTCGACAAAAGGCTGCCATTAGGATACTCTCTTTTACTTTCTTCAATGGTATATACAGCATTTGATGCAACTGTATTTTCAGTAAGATATTGATTAAGCTTATCGATTGTTTCCTTTTCTACCTTTCGCTTGACTATGTAAAAGGCATTTTTTGTATTTTTACTTCTTTCCAGCAGATTTTCATAATCAACTTCAAGTATTTCAGAAAGCTTTTTGCATATATCCTCTCGTGAAGGTCTATCTTCTATTTCATTTTCAATATTATCCTTCTCATAGATATATAAATCTCTCGGAGAAAGGATAACCTGCCATACAGTTACACTTTGTGCTAAAACCTTATTATTACGGTCGTAAATAGTACCTCTGTGTGCTCCTATCGATATACTTTGCATCTGCTGAGAATTAGCAAGTGCCTTAAGCATATCGCTTTGGAGAATAGATACTCCAAACAGCTTTACTGCAATATATACTGCCAAAAGTACCATAAAAGGCAATACCACAAAATTCAGCTTAAACCTCATTCTCTTTGTTGGTGCTGCCTGCATAATATTCCTCCTTCGGTATTGCCCTATTCAAGCATTTTATGGAACGATAAACAAGCTACCGTTCCATAAAAATATATGTTTTAAAAACCTAAATATTCCAAAATGTTATCAAACCAATTTTTAATCTTTGTGGAAAAATTACTTTCTCCTACTTCACCGCTTACTTCAATCTTCTTTACCGTATCAGTTTTTATATACTCTGTCTGCTCCTGACTAGCTTTTCTCAATCCTAATTCCTCGCTTGCCTTTTGCTCTATTGTCTTTAAAGTAACCTGAGAATCAAGCATAGCCTGCAATCTTGCATTATCCTTTGTCGCCTCTAAAATAGCCGTATTACTTTTATTTATATTGTCATTCAAAGCACTAATCTGAACCTTATTGCTAATCATAGCAAACAGCAAACCAAAGGCAACTGCAGCACACAACAAGCATTTAATTATAGAGCCTGTTTTTGACTTTGCTTCAGGCAGCGCCACAATTTCAGGCTGTTTTACAACCTGAGTCTTTTCCTTAGTTTCAAACCGAGAAAGGTCATATGCCAAATTTGTCTTATTATACTTTTGCATAACTAAACTTCCTTTCTATTAATACATCAAAGCATAAATTTATTCTGCTATTTTTTCAATAATCCTCAGCTTAGCACTTCTTGAGCGATTATTTATTTTTAATTCTTCTTCCCCTGCAACAATGGGCTTTTTGCTTATCTTCTTAGCCTTTGGGGTATTTCCACAAACACATATAGGAAAATCAGACGGACAAGTACAGCCTTTACACAGTTCATTAAACTTGTTTTTTACAATTCTATCCTCAAGAGAATGGAAGGTAATTACTGCAAGCCTGCCTCCTATATTAAGCACATCAAATGCATCATTTAATCCAATTTGCAGTACCTCAAGCTCTTTATTAACCTCAATTCTTATCGCTTGAAAACTCTTTTTAGCAGGATTCTTAGCTTTTCTATATGAAACAGGAACATTCTCCCTAATAATACTTGCAAGCTCAAGCGTTGTTTTTATCGGGGAAATCTCCCGCTTATTGCAAATTGCTCTCGCTATGCTTCTTGAATATTTTTCCTCTCCATATAAAAACAAAATTCTCGCAATTTCTTGCTCGGAATAATCATTTACAACCTCAAAGGCAGATATACCTTTCTTACTCATTCTCATATCTAAAGGTGCATCTTCATGATATGAAAATCCTCTTTCAGCAGTGTCAAGCTGATGAGATGACACGCCTAAATCCATCAGCACACCATCAGCTTTCTTAATACCTTCATTTTCCAGTCTGGTCTTGATATTGGAAAAATTATCATTTATAATAATGCAATTGTAGTCCTTTAATCTGTTTTTCGCAGCTTGCACTGCTTCTTCATCCTGATCAAAGCCTATTAAAGTACCTTTTCCCAAACGTTTTGCTATCTCTATGCTATGTCCTGCACCTCCTAGAGTGCAATCTATATAAACTCCATCAGGCTTAATTTCTAGTCCCTCTATTACCTCATTTAACAAAACAGGTATATGCTTAAATTCCATCATAGCTCAAGCTCCATAGCAAGCTCTTCCAGCTCATCATCGTCGAATGTGCTGTTAAGCTCATTCCAAGCAGCTTTATCCCATATTTCAGCCCTATCACTTAAACCTACTACAACTACCTCGCTAGTCAAATTAGCATAGCCTCTTAAATTAGACGGAATAAGTATTCTTCCTTGCTTATCTGGCTCAGCTGTACAAGCACCTCCAAATAAGAATCTTTCAATTTGAGCAGTTTTAGAAGATGGCTTTGATTTAATCGCCTGTACAAGGTTATCCCAGCTCTCCATGGTATAAACTCTCAAGCAGCGTGATCCTATTGTTTTAGTGATGACAAATGATTCACCAAGCTCTTCTCTAAGCTTAGCCGGAAAGTTCATCCTACCCTTTGCGTCAAGAGTATGTTGATATTCTCCTACCATTTAGTCACCCCATTTCACACAAAACAATTAATATTTAACCCCATCTCACCACTTTTAACCACTTTAATTTATTATACAGTGTTTACAAATAAAAATCAATCTTAATATTATTATAAACAGTAGAAACCATGTAGTATTTTCAATCAAAATTTTATGCATATTGCACAAAAAAGAACCCTTCTTAATAGGGTTCTTCTTTTCAATCACTATATATTGTGTATCAGCATCATCCACATACCTTATAATGTGCTTTTGTGCTTTTCCACAAAGTTTCATGCTATTTTTTATATAAATTTATTATCTTCGTACCATTTTGCTGCCATAAGCGGAGAAAGAACAACTTCCATTACCTGTCTTGCACCTTCATGAACATTATCCTCCGTCAAGGTATTATAGCTTTTGCTCTCATCCATCATCTGATAGGTCAACTGTCGTCTATAATATACCTTGCAGCTTAGTAATTTCCTGCTTATACAGCCACTTTGCTTAATAGTGTCTATCCACTCAAACGGTGTCATACCACCGATTTGTATATCTTCTATTATCCACCCAGATGCTGCTAATGCATCATTAGCGCATAGATACAGAGAAAATTTAAATTTTGTTTCCCTTTCGCCCTTAAATAAGCCCACTTCAAAATCCTTGACGACAAAGCTATTTACTATTTCAGATTGATAATTACAGCAGGTGCAGTTTCCACCATAGCCGAATAGTTTCCCATTTATATCCTTAGTAAAATAGTTTTTTCGTATACGTTTATCCTCAATCCTTGAAACCCTATCAACAACAGTGCGTAAATACTCAAACTCTTCCTCATTAATATCCATAATCGGCTTTAAATAATAAGGTATCTGGTCAATTAAGAGCTGATTAGGTTCTTCTGTACTGGAATAATATCTGTGCAAAATCCTCTTGTTTATGCCTGTTAATGCAAACTCAATAAAATTAGCAAGCTCTGATTTAGAAATATTATCCTTTAAAATAACAATTTTACTGCTGCTCTCTATTTCTTCAGCTGAAAGCTCTTCATCAAGTCCAATTATACGATTAATTTTATTTTCACCATCAATAACAGCAATTTTATCAATCGACAAATCGCACACAAACAGCTTAGATATAACCTGCTGAATATATTCCCTGTTATTATGCTCGCTATCTAACAATCCGGCAATATTACTAGCATCATAGTTATACGGAAGATGTCTATGCTCGAAATCGAAGATACGATTATTAAACATACCACAATTTATCAGTGAATATACATCGCCAACAATTTCCACTAAATCATTGTTTGTGATATTAGGAGGAATCATAAATTGCTTTCCATATGCTGAAAATCTATATCTATTATTTATATCAAGAACAAGCGACACACTGCCGCCTTGCTGCTTTATTTCACGTAAAAAAGTCAGTGCATCCTTACCATTAGTAAAGCTGTTTACCAAAATTGAAACAACCTCATTATAAATCTGGTGAGTTGCAAATCTCCTTTCACGCCTAGATACTGTTTCAAAAGCATTGTATAAATTTGTTATATCTATTTTTGATATTTCGACCCTTACCTCTTCATTTCCGGCATTAAAAAACAGCTGAAAATACCTCATATCAATTTTATAATCATCGCCGAACGTTTCATCAAAGACTTGAAGAATATTCTCCAAGGCATCTTCATTAGGAACACTGTTATCAACAGTGAATTTAGCTATCCTTAAATTTAAAATATCTTTAAAATCAACCCATAAATTGAAGCCCTGAATATTTGAATTCCCATCAGAATCAACTACATAAACCTTTCCATCATATCTAAATTCATAAATAAATTCAGTGCCTCTGTCAATCACAAGATTTTCATCCTCAGCATCTCTATCCTCCCACTGATACACTGCTGCAACAGTGAGATTGTCCATGCCCTCGGCTGACCTATGCGCCTTATCAATAGGCTCAATAATATATTTTTGTCTGGCACTTCCATTTTCATGCTCCTGCCTCGTCACATTAGCGACAACGCTAGCATATCCGTTTTCCTTTATATCATTATACGGAATACTATCCTTATGCTCTGGCAATATTAAGGAAATATTATCATTAAACTTATTTTTAACCTCTTGTGTAAGCACACTTTTTTCAATATAATTTGAGAAAAACTCGAAAACATAATGTTTAGGCCGCAAATAATACTGCTCAGAATTATTCCTCTTTGCAACCTCCAGCATAAAATAATCTCTATACCTCTCAATCATAGTCAGCAAATCAAAGCCAATTGAAGTAGCGACCTCTCTTTCTGCTATTGTTTTAATCCCCGAACGATTAGAGGTGATATGTCTATTAGGCACAGAAATAAAAAATGCCATCAGCTTTTCACGTATAAACTCCTCTCCCGTTGCTTTAATTAAACCAGTAAGCTCAAATGTTGAGAAATAATTATATTCAGCCAATAACACCTTTACCACATCCGCCCGCCTCGAACTAGCTATTGCGAATGGTGTGAGGTATACATAATCATTGTTTTCATACCATATAAACTCTATTACACTTTTTCCATTTTCATAAAATCTAACCTTAGGTACTGAATTTTCATCTGCCCGATGCATAGCCACCTTGTACAAAACCTTAGGCTTTGATTTATCAATAATCGCTATATTAAAGGTTCTTTCATGGCATTCATCTTCATCATTGCTTTTAAGATATTTTTTCTTTATAAATGCGAAAGCAAATTCAGCCATGCTGATATATACGCCCTTGCGTGAAGTAAGTGTAAGCAAGTCCTCATACATCTGCTGATAATCTTCTTCAGGAACCTTGAATACAATTTCTGTTCCCTTATATTTTACAGCAGTTAAATCTAGCTCCCTTATACGAATGATGCCACCATCATTAACAACTCTAAATCTAAAATTATTCGACCTTAAAGTAAACCACTCTACATTAAGGAAAACGCTTTTAGAGCCTAGGCCAAACCGTCCTTCCCTTCTCCTGTCACCATCATTTCTACCAACACTAAGATAGTAAAAAACCTGCTCTAGATTAAATCCGACCTCGTTATAATTTATCCTCACACGTCCTTCATCTAAAAACTCAATAATTACCTTTATATCCTTATCATCATAATCACAGCCAAAGGTATTTTGCATAAGCTCACGCAAAACGCTTTGCTTTGGATAATCAGTGATTGTAAGGTTGACGTTAAAAGAGCTTCTTCCGCAGAAAATGTCATTAAAATAATCTCTAAATGCATCACTATCAACTTCTCCAGAAAAAAGCATATTTTCTATTCTTTTCAAAGTAGCGTCCATGCCAGAACGGTTTTTTGCAGTATGATACTCATAAAAATCGCCTAGCAGGGTACTGACTTCTTCATTCCGAAAAGCTCCCATATCACGCGCCTCCCTTATTAAAATTAATGAT
This sequence comes from Clostridiales bacterium, assembly GCA_012518465.1. Lineage (GTDB taxonomy): Bacteria > Bacillota > Clostridia > Oscillospirales > Ruminococcaceae > JAAYSD01. The sequence goes on along the minus strand of JAAYSD010000072.1, from coordinate 5,139 downwards.
AAATCTATCAAAACTGTAATTAACCATTTTTTGCGAAACCAAGTACTTCCATAAGCCATACAAAACGGAAAAACAAATATTGTATCCCATCTCATTTATCAAAACTGTTATCTCATCTGAAAAAATGCCATTTGAAAAATGCTCAATAAGCAGTTGTTTTACAGAGGTTTCATTGCCGAAATCATTACTCTCGCTTAATTCCGAAGCCACTCTTTTATAATTATCATTAAACAAGCAAGACCTTAGTTCATCACCTTTTATGCAGCAGAGATTCCCTCTTTTATCAGGGTAAATTAATCCACCCTTAAATTCATCAAGCTTACTGTCAATCAAGCTGATAATCTCATTTTTATTAAGATGCTTTACTCCGTCAAAATCGAGGAAGAACATATTTAAAATATCTTTAATCATTCTCGAGGTTATTCTAGCCAAATCAGCTGATTTATTAATAACAACATCAGGTAAAATACCATAATCGGCTCTAAATCTCTTTATTAAATCATAGCAATTATCAACCTCAAGCGCAAAGCTATTGATATAATATAAGTCAGTAACAGCCTCAGCAATCATTTCTGAAAATTGCGCAAAGTCAAACATTATATTTCTAGACGGAATAAAGGGCAGCAAGCTTTTAGGCAACCGTGAGGACAAGCATTTTTTAAGTATCCTCGAATCGAATAAGCCATTAGTGTCGCAAAAAACTACAAATTCCTTTTCATTAGATGCACCATGCCTTAGCATACGCTGTTCCAAAACAGAGGGATTAAGAGGAAGCTCATAATTAATTATATGCGTTATTTTATCAAGCCTCTCACCCACTGCTCCAAGCCCATCGGTTGAAATAATAATTTTAGGATAGGTCGCTTTATTATTATATAAAAATTTCCTGCCCACGTCTTTTGTGCTGTAAACACTTCCTTTTTCAATGCTTACAGAATTTACATCATTATAAAACACTACATCAAGTGCCTTTTTTATGTAATTAACAGTAACTATCTCTGTACAATAAACAATCGCCCTTGAACTATCATCATTTTTTATTTGCTCAATATAGCTCAAAAAAGCCTCAAGCTTTTTGTCCGAGCCTTTAAGTATATTCAAATCTTCAGTACTATAACTGCTTTTATAGTATATCTTTCTCTCGTCTAAGTCATATTCCTCAAAAACATTTCCTCCATATAAGTACAAAGGCAATCCAGTATTCAAATCAAGAATACGACGTGATGCTAAAACAGCTTTGTCATCCATCGTATATTCTATTATCCTAGTATTTCTTTTCTCATATCCTTGGTAAACAGCCGTATCATAATATCTCATTGCCGGCGAAGCATTTCCAAAGGTAATTATATTAGCGTAAAAATCCTCATCACTGATTTCATACACATCTTGTGCAATAAGTATTGCCCTTATCATTGAGTTAATCTCAGAAAAGTCTTGAAGCACAGGCGCAGCCGAGATAAACACCAATTTCTTAGCCTTAATGCCAATATCAGAGTATAAATTGTAATTAATTTTTTCAGTCTCTATCTCTTCGTCTATAACCACTAAATCCCAAACAATTTCTTCGTCATTAATGCAAAAGCCTTTCTGCTTATTTAGTTCTTCATACGTCTTTGGTGTCATTATAAGCAGATTAGAAATCTTATCAGAAATGAAAAATAATGCATCCTTATGAGAAGGAATTATTTTGAAATCAACACCTATATCAGTTATAAGAATTCTATACCAATTATATAATTCCTGCTGAGTACAAAGAATTAAAATATTCGCTAATTTTTCATGTTTCAAAACATGATACAGGCATATTTCAGTCTTTGTAATTTTTCGCCTGCCAAACTCATCAAAGACAAGAACATATCCATATTTATTAAGCTTTTCTAATGACACCACCTTAACAGCGTCAATATCCATATTAAGAAAAGGAACGCCTTCCAACACTTGCTTATACATATTTAATCCTCCATGTGTTTTTTGACACAAAGCGACAATTCACAAAAAGTTCATAAATTTATGAACAAAAAATTAAGGCCGGCTCATAACAATTTATACAGGTTATAAAAAAGCCATTAATACAATAATCATTTATATTATAATATATCAGGCGATTTTTTACAAGTAATTTTAATGTTTTTAATGTAAAATTCGAACCATAAAATTTGTGCATTTTGCACAAAAGCATTCTTTTAAATAAAAAAGTTTCGATAGGCACGATAAATAATTGACAAAAACCATGTACTGGTTTATAATAAATGTGTATAACATCAGTTAAGGAGAAAAAATGGCTAATAAAAATTTAAACATTCATTTTGACACCCCTGCAAAATTCGACAAGTGGGAGAGTCAAGCTCTTCCCGTCGGAAACGGTTACATGGGCGCTACTATTTTTGGCGGACTTGTTAAAGAGAAAATAGTCCTCAATGAAAAGACTCTATGGAAAGGTGGTCCTAGTAAATATCGTCCCGATTATGGGGGAGGCAATAAAAAAAATGCCTATTTAAAAGTAAGAGAGGTTCAAAAGCTGCTTGCAAACAATGAGTATGAAAAAGCTGTTGAGCTTTTGCCGCACCTCACAGGAGAAATGGACGGAATAGGACATTATTTATTATTCTGTGATGCATACATAGAATTTAAAGGTATTGACGAAACCAAAGTAAACGATTATAATAGATATTTAAATCTAAATACTGCTAGTGCCGGCGTAAGCTTTAAGTGCAATAGTATTTCATATACGAGAGAAATATTCGCCAGCTATCCCGATAGAATAATTGCTTTAAAGCTTAATTCTAGTGAAAAAAACCTTTGTTTTGAGTTATTTGTTGATAATCTGCATGACAATTGCAAAATCAATACAAGTGAAAACCAATTGCATTATTTTGGAGAACTTGACGACAATCAACTACGATATTATGGCATTTTTCGCATAGAAACAGATGGAAATATTGCAAAAAAAGAGAAGTCACTAAGTGTTGAAAATGCTGATTCTGCAACTATATACATTTCTATGGCTACTGATTATTCTGATGAGTACCCTCACTTCAGGTCGGGAATCGACCCTTATGAAATAGTCACAGCTGCTGTTGAAAATGCTGTTCAAAAAGGATATGAAAGCCTAAAAGCTGATCATATCAAGGATTTTGCAAAGCTTTTCGATAGAGTCGAGGTTAATATTTTTCAAGGTGATGAAAATGAAAGAAATAAGCTTGATAAAATTTCAACAAATAGCCTTCTTGAAAAATACAGAACTAAAGAAAGTCAAAGCCTCTGCTCATATTTAGAGGAAATATATTTTCAATACGGAAGATACTTGCTCATATCCTCCTCTAGAGAGGGTTCACTACCTGCAAACCTTCAAGGAGTGTGGAACGAAAGCAATAATCCTCCATGGGGCTGTGATTATCATCTCAATGTTAATTTACAAATGAATTATTGGCATGCATATTCTACAAATATTGCAGAAACTGCAATTCCTCTCATTCGATTTTTAGAGAGTCTTAGAAAACCCGGCAGAAATACAGCAAAAGAATATTACAACATTATCTCAGATGAAAAAAATCCCGAAAATGGCTGGACAGCACATACACAAAGCACACCCTTTGGCTGGACAACTCCGGGATGGGATTTTTACTGGGGCTGGTCAACTGCGGCTGTTGCATGGCTGATGCAAAACATCTGGGAATATTATGAATTTACTGAAGATAAAGACCTGCTTGAAAAAGAAATATATCCTATAATGCGTGAAAGTGCATTGTTTTATAAGCAGTGGCTTATTTGGGACGAAAAGCAAAAAAGATTTGTTTCTACACCAACTTATTCACCAGAACATGGTCCTGTTACAGTTGGAAACACCTATGAGCAAAGCCTGATAGAACAAGCCTTTATCGATTTTATAAAAGCTGCTGAAATACTGGGAAAAGACCAAGAGCTTTGCAATGAAATAAAAGAAATTACATCAAAGCTTTACCCTTTTCATATCAGTAAAAAAGGCTTGCTTAAGGAATGGTATGAGGAAGATGAAGAAAGCTTTGACACCGCAAAGGTGGAAAAGCATCATAGACACATATCTCATCTTATGGCTCTGTATCCCGGAAAGATGATTTCCCCTGAAAAGCCCGATATTTTAAAAGCCTCTATTGCTACTCTTAATGACAGAGGAGATGATTCAACAGGCTGGGCAAGAGCTTATAAGCTGAACCTATGGGCAAGGACGGGCGACGGAAATCGCGCATACAAGCTTTTATGGGGACAAATTGCAAGCTGCACCTATGAAAATCTCTTTGACTTTCACCCTCCGTTTCAAATTGACGGAAACTTTGGTGCCAGTGCCGGTATTTCTGAAATGCTTTTACAAAGCCAATGGGGATATATTGAGGTACTACCTGCTAAAACCGACGCATGGAAAAACGGCAGCTTTAAAGGCCTGTGTGCAAGAGGCGGATTTGAAATTTCAGCAGAATGGAAGAATAAGAAGGTTAATAGCATTGTAGTTTTTTCAAAAAAAGGCAATACTGTAAAAATAAAAACCGATTTGAGCAAAGTTTTATGCAACAAGAAAGAAGTAAATGCACATAGAGATGGTGACTTTTTGATTTTTAATACGAAAGCATCTGAATCCTACTGCATTTGCTAAACGAAACAGGAGATAATTATGAACTATTTAAAAGAAAAAGAGGCAATATGTGATGTTGGCCACAGACTATGGCAGCTAGGCTTTGTAGCAGCTAATGACGGAAATATTTCTATCAAGCTTGATGACGGTACTTTTTTAACTACTCCAACCGGAACAAGCAAAAGTATTTTAAAGCCTGAGATGATTATTCATATTGATGAAAATGAAAACGTTCTTGAGGCAGCTGATGGCTACCGCCCCTCATCAGAATTTAAAATGCACCTGCGTTGCTACAAGGAAAGAAGTGATGTACGTTCGGTCGTACACGCTCACCCACCTGTTGCAACAGGCTTTGCAATAGCACATATCCCTTTAGATGATTATTCCATGCCTGAGGCAATTATATTTTTAGGCTCTGTTCCAATCGCACCCTATGGAACCCCTTCCACTGAAGAAGTTCCCGACGGGATAGCACCTTTTTTACAGGACCATGACACTATACTTATGGAAAACCACGGTGCTGTTACAGTAGG
>JAAYSD010000007.1 GCA_012518465.1 Clostridiales bacterium | reverse complement strand
TTAATGCCTTAATCTCGCCATTTTCAACGCTTACAACATCATCATCAGAGCTAGTCCATTCAACGCTCTTATCATCGGCATCTAAAGGATTTACCTTTACCTCAAGCACTGCACTTTCGCCCTTTTTCAGGGTCTGCTTTATTTCAGATACTGCTGTGATTTCTTCTGGTAGAATTTCTACAAATGGAACAAAATCAACACTAGAAGTCTTTACTATACCCAAGCTGTCTTTTACATCGATGTAAATGGTGTAGCTGCTTTCATCAGGTGAAGTCCATTCAATTTCTGAAATATCTGAATAATCACTTAATACACTTTCGTTTCCGTCTTTATCAACTAGTCTGAATCTAACGACAACATCACCTATTCCACCGCTTAAATCAGCAGAAACTTTGATTTTATCGCCCTTAACAATTCTTGTTTTCTCTGCATTTGGTTCTATCTCGATTGGTGAATAAGTAATCCTTTCATAAGGAATACCCTCATTAATCTTTGCAGAAATAAACTTATCAGCCGGTGAATTTTCAATAAGATAAACATTATAGCCATTATCACCTGCATTTAATATCGGCAAGGAATTGTCCTCTATTGCCGTTATCCCTTCACCTAAAACAAGAGTCTTAAAGGTATTGAAATAGCCTGTCGCATACTGCAAATATCCAAACGTATCAGCCTCAATTGTCAAGTCATTAGCCTTAGGAATATATATCGCTTCAAGCTGATTGCTCATAGACAGTACATTTTTGCCTATTTTATTAATTCCAGCACCAAATCTAATGCTCTTCATCTCATAATTGTTTGCAAACGCATTCTCACCGACTTCTTCAATATAATCGGGAAGTACAACGTCCCTTATATTATGATACTGGAACGCATAAGAGCCTATTTTCTTAATTGACTTGCCAAATTCAACCTCACTTAAAGGAACATTTATAAATGCCTTATCAGCTATTTCCACAAGTGAATCACCTATTTTAAGGCTTGTAGCCCCAGTATTTGCAAACGAACACTCGCCAATACTTTCCACGCCGTTTCCAAGATCAATAGACTTGATACTTTGGATACCACTAAATGCATAATTCTCAATTGTTTTTATTTGCTCTGGTATAACTAGATTATTAAGGCTGCTAACTCCATAGAATGCATAAGCGCCTATTGTATCAGTCTGCTCTGGATAAACATAGTTATCTGCCTTTTTACCTAAGGTGTATTGAATGAGCTTTGTTTTGCCTTCATTGAACAACACGCCACTATCGCTGTCATAATAGGGATTAGCCTCATCTACTTCAATACTGCTTAAAGCTAAGTTCTCTGCTGAAAATGCTCTAAAGCCTATACTCGTTACACCTTTTCCAATTTTTACAGTGGAAAGCGGCTCAATATTTGCAAAAGCAAAATCTTCAATTGTTTCAACAGTATCGGGAATCACTAAATCCTTTATTCTCGATTGATTAAATGCACTTGCCTTTATTGTCTTTATCGTACTGCTAAATGTTACCTTTTGCACTGATGAAACTGCAAAAGCTTTGTGTGGAATTTCTGTAATTCCCTCTGGTAATACAATTTCCTTAATGCCACTAGAGAAAAATGCTGAATCACCGATTTTTTTAATAGTAGATGGCAGCTTTATTTCACCAAGTGATAAAGTGTTGTAGAAAGCATTATCGCCAATTTCTTCTACACCTTCTTCAATCGTCACTTTACTTAGCTGCAATGCATTTGCAAACATATCCTTACTAATTACTTTAAGTCCGCCTGCAATATATACTTCATTAAGCTTTGAGGTATATGCACTGCCTCCTGCTCCTGTATCAACGGAGAACGCTCTTTCTCCAACTTCCTTTAATGTTTTTGGCAACACTACCTTTTCAAGCCCTGCCATATCATAAAAGGCTTCTTCGTCTATAAATTCAAGTCCCTCGTTAAAAATAAGTTCTTTTATACCATCGTTAAAATAGAAGGCTCTTCTTCCTATTTTCTTTAATGTGGATGGGAATTTTACAGAAGTTATTGCATTTGTTTTATCAAAAACATTAGGAGCTATTTCTACAACACCCTCAGGTATTTCTATATCTCCTCCTGAATTGTCATTAAATCTCTTCCATTCTGTTAGCACTCCGTACTCGTCAATAACGAAGTTAGAGTTTGCCTTAACAATAACTGTAACTGTTGCTGTCTTGCCGGATGCAGATGCACTCACGGTTGTCTGTCCTACTCTAATGCCTTTTACAAGACCATCTTCACTTACGGTTGCTATGCTTTCATCATGGCTTTTCCATACAATCGGCTCTTTTATTACATCTTCATTTACAGTTGTCCTTAATTGAACAGGTGTGGATGCAGCCTCAACAGTAATTTCACTTTGAGCAATTACTATTCCAACATCTTCTGGAATTGCTTCTACTGTTAATGTAATTGGCTGTGAAAATTTAATGCCATTATACGTTTCAGCATTAATTTCAGTTGTTCCTGCTTTTTTAGCTGTAACAAGACCCGTCTTAGAATCTACAACAGCAACGCTTTCATCACTGCTTGTCCATTTCAGCCTTTTATTAGTTGTATTTTCAGGTGTAAATTTCGCACTAAGCTGAAAGTCTTTTCCATTAGTTATTGTAATATTATTGCCTTGCTCTGGTTCAATAGCCTCAGGCTCTACAAATTCCTCAGGATTAACTACTCCCATTTCAGAAGTCAAGTTAAGAGCAAAGTCATATAAATAAATAGAAAACTCATCATCTTCCTTTACATATTCATCTATGCCCGTTATATCAACATCAATTACGGAATAATATGTTCCGTCGGCATTTTGACCTTGATTTTCAGCATTAATGCCAGTGTAATTAAAATTGCCGATTCCATCTTTATCTGTTATGATAATTCCGCTTACCGTATGATTATCTCTGGCAGTAGCACGTAGAATTAGCTTTTCACCATCTTCAATAATTTCATATTTATCAAGCTCAGGTGCTGTTGTATCCAGCCTGAACTTCATTGTTTTACTTTCTGCCTCCTCATCATTTCCTGTATTATTAGCAGAAATAGTGATGGAATAGATTCCTTCATCAAGTACATTTCCGTTTTCATCCTTGCCATCAAATACGGGTGCATTTTCGCCAAGCCAATCCTCTGCTGATACAATTCTGTATACGCTCGAATGATAAACAGATTTCATAACATCGTTAAATGCATATTCCTTAATAACATTTCCGTCTTCATCTTTAAAAGTATATTTTAAGTCCTGTACATTTCTTAAAAGTCCTGTCTGAGTATAAATCGCCTTATATCCAGTACTTATTGAATATGGAGAAATTGCTATCCACTCAGAATTATATCCCAAATTTTTCGCCACATAGAAAGGGTGATAACCAATAACAGTTCTTCCTCCCTCTCCATCATCTCTTGTAAGAGTTGTAGGAATAAGCTGATACTCATTTTCCTCATCAGCTTCATTAAACATAAGCTCATCTAATATAGGCAGGCTATCCCAATCGCCTAAAAATGCAAGGAAAGGTACAGAAAGCTGTGGCTTGTCCTCAGCACTAGCAAATACAAAGCCGTCAATAAAAGTACCATTTTCAGCATTAGCATTTACCCAGTCGATAAACTCCGATTCAGCCTTTATTGAAACATTAATCTTAACGTTTTCGCCTGATTTTACTAAAACGCTGTCATTTTCTACACCTGCACCACTGAATTTTACTTCAACGCCATCTGCCTTATTTGTAATATCCCTTGATTTTTCCTCAAAGAGCTTTTTCCCGTTTTCTTCGATAACATTTTCGGTTAAAGCAGCTGCACTTAAGCTATATGTAGTATCCTCATCAGTTAAGTTATTTATGTAGAATGAAAATTCATATTCACCTGTTAACGAGTCACCTAACTCAGCCTTTGGCTTATCCATTCCCTCAACCGTTAAGTATGAATCAGCAATAACTGCTGCCTCAACGCTTATCACACCTGAACCCTGACGTCTGGGCGAATAATAATTTCCCTGTGATTCCTTAGATGGTACTGCTGTGCTCATTAAAACTGAATTAATGTATTCTTGCTTTTGCTTTTCAGTATAAGCAGGATACTTTTCATTAACATATTGCTTTAATATAGCAAATGCTCCAGCAACATGAGGAGATGCCATAGAAGTACCACTCATCTGCGTGTATTCTTCAAAAATATAAGCTGAATTAATATCTGAGCCTGGTGCTGATATTTCAGGCTTCAGCTTCATATCGGGCGTTACACCCCACGAGGAATAGTCGGCCATTGCCCCGCCCTTGATAATCTCACCCTCACTTAAATAATTTAGTGAAACATCAATTTTCTTATCCTCTAGGGACAGCAGATATTCGCCATCTGCCTTTGATATACCACTAACCGGCACCGTACCTGTTTCAATAGAATCGGGCAATCCATCATCTGTATCATTATAAACGATTATCGCCTTTAAATCATAAGAATAGTCAGGATAATATTTAAAGAAATCGTCATTATCCTCATTCTTTATTAAAGCTATCTTCCCTTTTAAGTTATTATTATCACCATTAGCATTCTCATAGTCGCTTTCTGAACCAATGCCACAATCTACAAATTCATACTCGCCCTCAAGACTACCAAGCATATCCCAGTTCCATGTGCCTGCATCTTTATAAGTGATTTTTCTGTCACCTGCCTTAAAATAAGGACTATAAATAACATTGGAATTAGTAACGCTTGCTACGGACGTTCCTGCTGCGTATGTAGATGGTGAGCCTACTGTTGAATTATCAGGATTTGACGCATAAGGAAGGTTCATTCCCGAGGTGTTTTCCTGTGCTGAGCTTCCATCATTTCCAGCGGCAATAGCAAGATTAATTCCTGCACTCCTTACACGCTCATAGACTTCTTCGGACGCCTGATTAGGATATTCCGAAAAGCCTGCCATTGAGCCTAAGCTCATATTAATCGAGTCGACACCTAGCTTTACCGCATCATCTAAAGCTGCAAGAATATCACTTTCATATGCACCCTGCTGATAATCCCCAAATACCTTTAAAATCATAAGCTGCGCATCAGGTGCAACGCCCTTAAAGTCATCTCCATTATTTCCTGCTGCTATACCTGCTACATGGGTACCATGCCCTGATGAAGGATCAGTAGCATCACTATCCTTACCAGCATAGTCATATGAATATACCAGCTTGTCATTATAATAAGTTTCCGACGGGTCGGATACTTCCGCTGAAAGCTTTGACTTAGAAAAATAATCCTTTAAGCTTTCCTTACTGTGCTTTAATGTTTCGGCATCCGGCTCAACAGAAAAAGCTTCATGGTCAAGCTTAATTCCACTATCTATAATAGCGATTGTTGTGCCTTTTCCCGTATATCCTGACAGATTAGCAATATCAGAGCCTATTAAATTTGTACTCTGTGATGTCTGTGGTTCTATCAATTGATATTGCTGTGCCACCCATACATTTTTTACATTTGAAAGATCTTTAATTTCGTCTAAATTTCCATATTCCGTTTCAATGGAAAAACCATTTAAAACAGTATAATAATCATAAATCACATTAAGTGAATTTAAGCTAGACATTGAAAATGCCCCAGCCTTAGCAGAAGCCGCACTTTTTCCTTGTTCAATCAAAGCAATTTGATTTTTAACAAGATTATGCTGCTTTTCCATTGTGGAAATTTCATTTTGTCCTTGCTTTGCACTGAAAGAATTTATATCAGCACTAAATTTTTCTATCATCGGTGACGATTCAAGCTCGATTATAAGGCGTACCTTATCATTGTCATTATAATCGGAAGACATACTGCTCTCACCATTTGATTTACTATCAGCAAAGATAGATAAGGGCATGATAGATATTGCCATAAGCAATGCTACAACACCTGAGGTCACTCTCTTTGCCGCTTTTTTTACGTCAAACGACATATCTTTCTCCTCTCTATGTTTAGAAATAATATTTGTTCCGGTTAGCATTGGCTAACCTAATATTTCAAAATTAAATTCAAACAATTCCGAAATATTCTTAACAAAAACAATTATATCATAGAAAACTTCAAGTTCCTCAAGTGAATTTGTAGCACTAAAACAACTTTAATATAATAACAATTACTAATAATTGCAATTTTTCGCATAAATATTGGTATAGCATAAAGTTGCTAAATAGCAACTTTAATAAGTAAAAACGTGAATATAGCCAAATCCTTAAAAGTACACTAACTTAGTATTGTATATATTTGTGGCAATATAAGCAAATTTTAAAGTAATTATTTACATTAAAACAGTCGAATTATTACTAGAGATTACCTAAAATCAACAAATGCTTTAACTTCACACCGAATACAACGTATCATAATATTAAATCAGCCTTTTGAGAAGATTAATTTCAATTAAAACACCACTAGATACTTCATATACGTGCAATATTCGTACTGCCTGTGG
>JAAYSD010000071.1 GCA_012518465.1 Clostridiales bacterium | reverse complement strand
GATAGAGGAAATGATGCAATAAGTACTCCAATAGTACCGCCTATTGTGATAAAAACACTGTTAATATCGATGAATTGTCCAATATCTCCACCATTCATAATACCGAAGATTACCATACCAAAAGACAAAATCCAACCGATTATAATTGATATATTCAAAATTATGTCCTCCGTCTATTTATTTATTAAATCTATCATTGCGTCTGATAAATGACGGACGTCTATAAGCCTCTATTAGCTCTAAAATTTCGTCCATTGATTCTTTAACAAAATAATTTCTGCCATTGCTTAAAGTAATTACGGTATCAGGGGTTTCCGTAACAAGCTCGAACATATCTTCATTCATCAATACTTTAGAACCGTCAAGCCTAGTAAGCTTTATCATAAGCACTCTCCATTTCAGCTAAAGGGTGGGGCTAACCACCCTTTAACAATTTACACTATCTCTTTAAATTTATCAATTCTTCAAGAATTGTATCCGATGTAGTTATAACACGTGAGTTAGCCTGAAATCCTCTTTGAGTAATAATCATATTTGAAAATTCCTCTGAAAGGTCAACGTTTGACATTTCCAAGCTTCCCGAAACAAGCTCACCAGAACCATTTTGTCCAGGGATAGTTGTCTTTGCCGTACCCGATGCAGGACTTTCAGAAAAGTAAGAATTACCCATAGCAAGCAGCCCTGCCGGATTTTCAAATGTTGCAATATCAATTCTTCCAAGCTCAATATATCCATGTACAGAATGATAGCCTACAATAGTACCATCATTTCCCACAGTAATGCTTTCAAGGTCTGTGTATGTCTGTGTCTTTGCCGTACGTCCATCTTCCATATTAAAAGTACCTAAAAGATTTGATACCTCTGTATAAAAGCTATCCTTACCATCTTGAAGCCTTATTTTTGGATTATTTGCGAAAGCAGCTTTCATCTCTGTTTCATCAGTAGGAAGCTCATCACCGGAAACAGTAATATTTCTATTCTCATTAGAGCCGGCAGCAGCATCAATAGCATCCTGAATTTCATCAATTGTAGTATCCTTATTGATATTTATAGTTAGAATATTCTTATCCCAAGACGCACTTGTCGCATCGGCACCATCAATATATCTAAAGGCAATCTGATAATTATTCGCAAAGTTTCCTGTATTATCAGCTGTAAAGGTAAGCTTTTTAGCGGGATTAGTACCATCTGCCGCAGCAAATGTAAAGCTGTTTTCAGCAGCGACAGCAGCCGCCTCTTGAGCATTAGGCACATTTGCAAAGGAAATGTTAAGCTGCATATCATCGGGAAGTTCAATGCCTCCTGCATTTAAAGCATCAGTAACTGCATTTTGAAAATCTGCCTCTGTTTCATACTGACGTGTCATATCAAAATTAATTTCCAATATTCCGCCGGTAAATGTTGCAAAAGGATAGCTACCATTATTGAATTTTACTGTAATATTTCCATTATCGGTTGGAATAGAACCAGAAAGAGTAACTGTTGCACCATTTATTTCCTTTGATGCTGATGGATTGTTATCATCAACAGACGGAACAACAAGTACAATGGGATTTGTAGATGCCTCAGTACCAGTATATTCACCACTTACGCCTAAAACCTTGTTGCCATTCATATCGATAAGGTTACCATTTGGGTCTGGTTGAAGAGAGCCTGCTCTTGTATAGAGTACATTTCCCTTTGCATCCATTACCTGAAAGAATCCTTCTCCAGCAATAGCTACATCAAAATACTTAGATGATGACTGAAAGCCAGAACGTGTCATATTAGGCGTAATATTACCCAAGCTTGTACCATAACCAATTTGTGCCGGATTTGTTCCTCCTGTGACTGAAGTAGCGGCAGTAGCGCTCTTGATAGTCTGATAATAAATATCCTTGAAGGTTACGGTGCTTGATTTATAGCCAATTGTATTAACATTCGATATATTATTACCAATAACGTCCATTCTCTGCTGATGGGTTTTTAGTCCGGATACTCCCGAAAACAATGATCTAATCATAATATTTTCCTTTCTAAGCTAATGCTTATAACCGCTAAGGAAAATCAATCGGATTTTCCTAAAGGCTCCCATACGGTCCAGCCTACATTATCACGGTTGAATCAATTTTTGTAAATACATTTTCTTTAAAATCGTCCTGCGTCATAGTAGTAATAACTTTATTATTTTTTACACTTACTACAAAAGCAGTTTGATCAACTAGAATTAAGGTATCACAGCTTCCCTTCTGTGCGGCTAATTCAACACCTTTATTTAGCCTTTCAAGCAAGTTAGATTGTGAAATATCAATATTTCTCTGTGACAAGCGTTCAATAGCGTGCTTAGAAAATTCAACGCTGTTCTCGCTTTTGCTGGATTTTTCATCAAGCTTTTGTTTTAAAGCCTGTGCAAATTCACTATGAGAATTATTGACGCTATTTGTATCAATTTTCTTGCTTGGTACATTAGATGCAGGGGCTGTTTTACCAACATTAAGCTGATTTCTCATTAGCAAATATTCACTTATGAGCATATCACTACCCCCTTAATTAGCTTTTGCTGTTTCTTCATTTGAATCTTTATCTTCATCTGATTCCGTACCCTTTTCAGTTTCAGGTTCATTATCATTAAACTCAATTGGGTCATTAGACACCTTGACAATACTGTTGATTGGGAATGCAATTTCATCAACAATAATCATTGCCTCACCGTCAATCATCTCAGCTGAACTGATTTTACCATGAACATAGATAACATCGCCATTTTCCTCAATCTGCATTACGGCGTATTTGCCTATAAGTGATGAAGCATAATTGAAATTATCCGTTTCAGAATTGACTTTCTCACCTGTTCCTACCTTAGTAATTGAAGAAACATTATATTCCTGCCCATCTACCAGTGCATAATAGCTGTTATTTTTTATATAAATTGCACTAACAACTCCATTAATCTCCTCTGCACCGGCATTTGTAGAATTAGAAATAGTTACATTCTTTCCTATTAAAGATGCGGCATAGGTAGAATTTGTGCTTTTCACCATATCCTGCATTGCGGATAAAGATGTGAACTGCGCCATCTGTGCAACAAATTCTGTATTACTCATAGGTTCAAGCGGGTTTTGATTTGTCATTTCAGCCATCAGCAGGTTTAAAAAGGTATCCATAGAAATCTCATTTACGCTATCCTTTTGTTCAAAATATGATGCGTATTTGGTTCTATTTGCTATCACCTGTTCAGTTCCTGTCAAATAATCCGACATATTTTCCTCCTTTCATAATAATTACATTTTCGCTATCAATTCCTCAAAATCATAATCAATATCATCGTTTTGTTGATTTTGATGTTGATTCTGATAGGGATTTTTAGCACTTCCATTATAATCCTGTGCCTGATACTGAGTTTTTGGGCTAACAAGCTGATAATTTTCAAGCTGTAAATCCTGTGCCTTAAAAATCTCCTGTAAATTCTGACTTCTTTGTGCTAATATTTGTGCAGTACTTTCTTCTTCTGCTATAAGCTTAACACTAAGCTTTCCGGCTCTGCTAATTACTTCAACAACAACCTTGCCTAAATCAGCAGGATTTAATTCAACAACTACTTCTGTGCTTGTTTCCTGAGGAAGGTTACTTAAAACTGGTTTTAAAGCAGTTTCTACCTGTCTGATTACCTCCTTGGGAGAAATAATCACTTCCTTATTACCGATAACAAATTTCTCCAATTGCGAAACACTGCTAGAATAATCAGTAGTCTTTATTCCGCTTTCATTTTTCAGAACTATATCGGAAAAATCTTCTTTGCCATTTTCGGTACTTTCACCTTTAAGATTTAATTCTTGATTTAAATCAGCCTTATCATTACTCGTATCCTTAACTCTTAAAAGCTCAAGCTCTCTTGCCGAATCATTAATCTTCAAGCCTAAATTTTGCATAAAATCGCTTGTTTTATCAGTTTTGTTGATTACTCCATCGGAAACACTTTCACTCTTTTGCTCGGCATCCAAGCTTTTATCAAGCGTAAATGCTTGTCCTTTGCTTTGTGATGATTTTAAAACCCTTATTCTTTCATCAAAAGCAATTACATCTTCTGTTGCATTTTCATAAAGACTTATTTCGCTTGAATAATCGTGATTTAAATTGTTCGTATTCTTGTTGTCAGAAAGAATAGGCTCGCCACGAACAAAATCTTGTCTGCCTTGCACTAAAGATACTTTTTGATTATTTTCATCAATTGATTTATCAAAATAAACAGGTAAATCCACATCATTATTTAAAGGATTGTAATAAACAGACTTCTCATAATTTACATACGAAAAACTATTTGTTTCCTCTTTATCAGCATCTTGAACAATCGGGATTTCTAAATCCATTTCATCGGACAGCTCAGTAGTTGAAACTTTATTCAGCTCATCAAGCCCAGATTTTATTGTCGGATTACTTAAAAGCTTCATATATTCCGCTATATTAAAAGTTGCGGTATTCTGCCCGTTTTCCTGATAATCTGATATTTCATGAACAGCTGCCTTATCATCATTTACCTGAAGCTTGTTAAATAAGCTGAAAATTTCAAAAGAAAATCCTTCGCCCTCAAAACTTGGTATTAATTTTTTCAAATCCTCTTCGCTAATCAGATTTTTTTGCAAAGCATTAATCAACGCTGATTCAAAATCATTTTCAAGCCCATTTTCACCCGTATTTAGTCTTTCCTTTGCAGTGGAATCAATATCAGAAGAAAATGTAATATCTTGTCCTCCACTGACAATGGGCATAAATTGGGTACTCATTCCTATCATTTCACTCATTTTCTCACCTCCTTTCAATAAACAAATATATCAATTCTCGCCTCTAAAGCTGGAATTGGCAACAAATTCTTCAATAAAAAGCTCATTTTCCTTTGTTTCCTGCTTTTTATATTCTTCAATCTGCTTTTCTTCAAGATTTTCAAGTGTTTTCAAATCCTTAGTCGCCTCTAAAACAACTAAAGTCTGTTTTTCAATGTCCTTTTCTTTTAAAACAGCCGCATGCTGTCTTGCTTTTATTTCCTGTTGTAAGGATATAATGTACCTCTTGTGAGTACTTATTTCAAAAGATACAGCGCCTTTTTTATATAAGAGGGTAAGCTCCTTATTTTTTTCCTTTACTCTTGATCTTAATGTGTTTATTTCAGCATTAATTTCATTTAACTCATGTCTAAGCTTACCTAAAAAATTTTTTTGCTCTTGCAATTTCTGCTCTCTAAAATCCTTTAGCTTTTCTAGACTAAAATGAAATTTTTTCATATTCTCACCACTTATTAATCAGCAACTGCATTTAAAAGAAATTCTACCGTTTGCTCAAACTCAAAGGATTCCTTAACATTTTGAGTTAAAAAAGCATTTATAGCATCAATCTTGTTTATAGCCTTATCTAAAGCTGGATTTGTCCCGCTCTTATATGCTCCGATTGAAATCAAATCATAATTAGAATTATACAGTGACAAAAGATTTCTCAATTTTCCTGCCGCCTCATAATGCTCCTTAGAAACTATCTCGACCATAAGTCTGCTAATACTTTCCAAAATATCAATAGCCGGATAGTGATTTTTCATTGCAATTTTTCTAGAAAGAACTATATGTCCATCGATAATACCCCTTACTGTATCAGCAATAGGTTCGTTAGTATCATCGCCTTCAACAAGCACTGTATAAATACCAGTAATTGAACCTTTTTCGAAATTTCCTGCTCTTTCAAGCAGCTTTGGCAGCGCAGCATAAATTGATGGTGTATATCCTCTAGCAATAGGTGGCTCGCCAACTGATAAGCCTATTTCCCTTTGTGCCATAGCAAACCTTGTTAAGCTATCCATCATGAGCAAAACATCCTTGCCCTGCTCTTTAAAATATTCAGCAATAGCAGTCGCAGTAGAGGCACATTTACTCCTCATCATAGCTGGCTGGTCGGAAGTTGCGACAACAAGTATAGTCCTTGCCATACCTTCCTTGCCAAGGTCCTTATCGATAAATTCTCTTACTTCTCTGCCTCTCTCACCAACAAGAGCAATAACATTTAAATCAGCCTTAACCTTTCGTGCTATCATGCCCATCAAAGTACTTTTACCAACACCTGAGCCTGCAAAGATTCCCATCCTCTGCCCTTTTCCCATTGTTAAAATACCATCTATTGCCTTTACTCCAAGAGAAATTGGCTGTGATATTCTAGGCCTAGTCAGTGGATTTACAGGTATTCCCGAAATAGGTACTTCGCCTGAATAAACTATTTCACCCTTGCCATCAATAGGATTTCCAATAGCATCGATAATTCTTCCGATAAGGGAATTTCCCGTCTTTACCATAAGCTTATCTCCGGTATTATCCACAATACTTCCCGGTCCTATTCCCTCAATATCCGTATAAGGCATAAGCAAAACATTATTTTTATTAAAGCCCACAACCTCAGCAAAAATATGACTATGCCTGTCCTTAGAATAAATCCTGCACAAATCACCAATATTGCATACAGGGCCGCTAGATTCAATAGTTGTGCCTATAATTTTCTGTATTTTGCCTAAATGCCTATATGTATCAATATTTTTTAATTCCGACCTAAAACCCTTAAAATCTATCATTCCTCTTCACTGCTTGAAATGTTGTTTTTAAACTTACCTTTTCCAAGCTCCTCTATCATTTTAAGCTGAACAGATATACTTGCGTCTGTAATCTCATTACCATTGTCAAGAATAATAGTACCCTCCTGTGCATCTTTAAGCAATTCTATTTCAAGATCGGGAATGTTTGCAGATATTTCTTGCAAAAAGTCCTCGTCAGCAGCTAACTCACGGTTGTACTCGTTATTACAAATGGATATTTTCAAAAATTTCGATGTTCTAAAATGCTTTACTGAATTTTTAATAATTTTTCTAATAATATCTTTATCATTTTCATTAAGACTGTCAAGCAAAATCTTTTGTGCAATATCAAAAACAGTTTCTACTATATCATTTTCATATTTTTCAATAAGCAATGCCTTATTGTTATTAATCTCATCAATTAACATTTG
>JAAYSD010000070.1 GCA_012518465.1 Clostridiales bacterium | reverse complement strand
TATATGTATTTCATCAAGAACAATTATTGAATCAGCAAGATTATGCAGTTTTCTAAGCTTACTACTTTTATAATGGTAGAGAGATTCAAAAAGCTGAACTGTTGTGGTAATTATAATCGGTGCGTCCCAATTTTCGGTAGCTCGTTTTATTTTATCAGCAGTAACGCTTGTATCATCATTTTTTTTAAGTTTTCGATAATCAAAGCTTGAGTAATGCTCTAATATAAAAACACTGTCGCCTAAAATATCACGAAAAACCTGTGCAGTTTGTTCAGTAATCGAAGTATATGGTATGACGTAAATTATACGCTTTTTACCCTCTTTTTTTGCTGATTCAAGAGCAACCTTAAGACTTGTAAGAGTTTTTCCACTACCCGTTGGCATATTTAAAAGATTAATTTGTGCCAAATTTTTAATGTTATTTTGCGCCTGTAAAAGAAGATTGTTTCGAGCTTTTTTAACATTAGAATCCGGTGAGAATGTACTTAGCTTGTCGTCTAAAAGTTTTAGAGCTTTTTCAAAATCACCGTAAAGCTGCCGTTCAAGCGTAGGATTGCAAAACTTTTCTGTATCAAGAAAATCAGCATCGGTTAGGCACGAAAAAATATATCTTGTGAAAAAAGCCGTAAGCTCGTAAATGTTTTTTCTATTTTCATCAATGGATTTGCTTTTATCCGTTTGCCTTGAAACTTCCGTTTGAAGCCACCTATCGGCACATATCTGCGTCTTTATCTCGGATTTATAAGCACTATAATCACAGCCTTTATATTTCAGCCGTGAGTTTAAAGTGGCACCATCAATGTCATCTGCCTGTGCTCCACCATCGGGTAGACCTGAATGATGTCCTGCGATAATATATTTGAGAATAAAAGCTATTAAATGAGAATTTTTATCAACAAATTTATCTACTTCAATTGCACCTTGAATAGAGTGTTTGGTCTTAATGGGAGACCCTCTAATTCTTCGCTGAAACTCGTCGGTATATTTACCTAAATCATGTAAAAGTCCAGCAGTATATGCAACGTCCTTTAAAGGCTCAATTGCAAATTGAGATGATTTTTCAGCGACATTGTTAAGATGCTCAATAAGAGTCTGTTCCTTTTCTATATTATTAATGATTGCTTTATGTGCTATATATTTCATGCGTTTTCCTCAACTATTCCTATGCAAATATACCCAAAATTTAAATATATATTACCACAATTTTAGACAAAATGCAAACAAATAATTAAATTTTATACATAATATACAAATTTTCATGTGGAAATTTGTATATTAAAATTCATATACTTATGAACATTTAAGTTGCTGATAAAAATCCCTTGCTTTTCAAAGAGCTTTTTCATCATTTTATACCTTAGAACTTCATCTTACTTATGATAAATTTCTGTGCTAATCGATTTTCTTTGCAAAGAATGTCGCCACTTTTTTAGAATAAATTTTCCTCTTTCGCTTCTTAAAGCTGATTTCAAAGCTTAAGGTTCTACCTTATCAAATCATATTTCGCCTTGGTTTCGGTGTTGTTTTGCCATTGTTCTTGGTATTTATTAACCCAGTTTGATATTTTTGATTTTAATATGCTAAATTCTTCTGAAAGAGTGGGTATGCTTCGGCTAACTATCTTTTCCTTGTGTTTTTATCATACGCTTTGGAGAGAGGTGAATAATTTGAAAAAAAAGATAATTAAGTAATTTTTTAATCGAGCCAGAGCATAAAAGTTGCAATTGCTTATAATGCAACTTATGAGATAAAAAAATTTCTAAGATTTTCCGCAAAAAAAGTTGACTTTTGTTGTAGCTTGTGTTATACTATTTTGTAGTATTTTGCCTAATATCTCTGATTAGCTGCCAAAATGCAGTGGGCTGCCACTTGCAACTATACCCTACCTTTGTTGTAGCTTTTTACTAATATGGCGATGAAAGGATTTCGGAAATGCTGAGTGAGAGTCAATGCAGTGTAATAGAAGAAGCACTGACCACTGAGGTAGAGCCACGAAAGCTCGCCGCCTACCTGTGTTTACATATGGGTCTTACGCTTGCGGAGGCCTCAGCCGTTCGGCTTTCCGACATTGATATAAAGTCGGGAATTCTCACTGTTCGCAATACGTTGACGCGGCAGGAGGGCACTCCGGGCAAGGGACGGTATTATGAGCTTACCCCGGCGAGTTTTGAGCGTACCATACCCATGCCACCTCATGTAAAGAGGCTGTTTGAAAACAATATAGGGCTATATACCGACAGTGACTGCTTTCTTATAAATGCAGATCACACGGTTCCAAGAGCGCATTTGCTTCAGAACCTGCTCACATCCATAAACGATAAGTATCATCTGACAGACAAAGTGTCGGCTGGTATGCTACGTGAGGTTTTTATCCGACGCTGTCTTGAGAGTGGTATCGACCTCTATACTATCAGTATATTTGTCGGTGTGAAGCAGCTTTCAGAGATGCAGAAAAAGTACGGTGAGTATCTCAAGGCTTATATAAACAAGATTGAACTGCTTGAGCGATACACTCCCAGCTATCTGCCACCAGTGCTTCCCGCTGAAAACGGAAAGCTTATGAACCTTCTTATACTTGGCGCAGGAAGTCAGGGACCAGTCGTCAAGGAGATAGCTGAAGCTACTGGAATGTTTCACAAAATAGCGTTTCTTGACGACGACCCGAGCAACAAGCTGGCGATGGACACCTGCGGGAATTTCACTCGCTATGCGGAGTTGTTTCCTATTGCGATACCGAGCTTTGGAAACTGTGAGCTTCGCCGCAAATGGGCTGATAGGCTTCAGGAGAATGGTTTTATTTTACCAAAACTTATCCATCCGTCGGCGACAGTATCTCCTAATGCCGTCATCATCCCTCCTGCCGTAATCGAAATGAAAGCAGTAATCGGAACGGGAGTAAAGGTGGGTCGCAACTGCATTGTCAGTGCGGCGGCACTCATCAATCCCGGTGTTGTAATCGGCGAGGATAGTCACATAGGGGGAGGTGCTACCATCCCCAAGAGCACAAATGTGCC
>JAAYSD010000069.1 GCA_012518465.1 Clostridiales bacterium | reverse complement strand
CCTCAAATCAGCAGCATTAAAATCGATACATTAAATGAAATTATTAAAAATAGCAGCGATTTAACCATAGCACAGCTTTCGCTGCAATCATTGAATAATTTGAATGGCTTAAAAAAAGAAACTACGAAATATTTATTATCATTTATCAAAAGTATTGATAGTAAATACAAGCTGGATAACAATGCATATACATATATACCAAGTGATAGCTATGATTATTTAGGAACTTATAGTGCAACAGCAATATATAAAATTAAAAATGAAAGTGTTCCTTACAAGCAATTTTTAGGAAGTGATATTTCCAGTAAGCTAAGTGATAAGGATTTTATCAATTCATTGAGTATCAGTGACTTGTATAATATATTTTTTATATTTGAAAACATAGATGGTATGCACAATGACACGACTAATAATCTTATTCTTGACAGGCTGAACAGCATAGATGCCAATACACTTTCTATAAAAGAAATGTTACAATACCTGAGTATATTTCAATCTCTAAAAATCGACATTCCCACCACTGTAAGCAATCATTTTGTTCAAAAAATATCCGATATTGATATTGAAAACATTTCATCCTTAGAGCTTTATCAAATCATGATTATACATAATTTATTAGGAATAGAAGTGTCTAAAGCATGGTTTGAAACTTATGAGAGCAAGCGGTTAAATGTCCAATCTATTGTAGAGGCATATTACATTATCTTAGTAGATGATATATTTTATGAAACCTACTCATTGGATAAGAATGATATTAAACCGTTTGAAAGCAGCTGGGGATACTCAATTTCATTAAATGACAATACCATATCGCTCTATACGACAATGTGTGGTTTACTTTCCTCGGAAATAATTAATAATTCAAAAAATGAATACCCTTTAAGTTACAAACTATACTAGTCCTTCAAAATTAGGAAAGAGAGAATATTACTATGAATATTAAATTGCAGAATATTAGTCATAGCTATCAAGATGACAAAAAAACAATTAGAATATTTGAAAACATGAGCTTAGATATTCCAAAAAATAAGATAACCATGATACTAGGCCCCTCTGGTTGTGGTAAAACCACTTTGATTAATATTTTAGGAGGACTTTTAAGACCGCAGTCAGGTGAAGTTTACTTTGATGATATTTCATATTATAAGATTGCGAAAAAACACCAAGATGAATTTCGTGCTAATAATATTAGTTTTGTTTTTCAAATGTATCATTTAATACCCGATTTAACAGCTATTGAAAACGTACTACTCTCAATGCACATGGTAAAAGCTTCTAAACAGGAAAAAATAATTATCGCAAATAAATTATTAGACCAAGTGGGAATGCTTGAATACGCACAAAGAAAGCCCTTTAATTTCTCGGGTGGTGAGCAGCAGCGAATTGCAGTTGCAAGGGCATTAGCAAACGATGCCAGCATAGTTATCGCTGATGAACCTACTGGAAATTTAGATACGGAAAACGGGGATTCAATAATTGAAATTCTCTGCAGCTTAAAGGAAAAACAAAAAACCATTATCATAGTAACGCATAACGAAAATTATATAAAGTATGCTGATAATACAATCAATTTAGGAGAAAGGAGATGTGATTAAATGTCTATTATTCAATTATCGCTTAATAATATTAAAAATAACATTGTTAAATTTATTATTTTCTCTATTATTTTAGGTCTGATGTTTTCACTTGTAACCTTTTCCTTTAATTTTAATAACTCTCTAAAATCATCTTTATCTAAGCAGTTAGATGCTTTAGAGTCACAAAATTATATAGATGTATCTCCACGTATAATAAATGATGATTTACCTGTATCCATATTAGATACTATCCGTTCTTTTGAAAATGTCGAAGGGGTTCAGCCTAGGTATCAAATAGCTGCACTGCTTGAAGAAAGTGAAGGAGTGCCGATTTATAATGTTCAAATAGATGGATTAAACAGTAATTCATCCTTACCTGATTTTACATATAACGGTGAAGAAGGCATAATACTACCTGATTTAAAAGTGAATTTAAATAGGGAAGTCGCCTTAAAGGACTATATAGGAAAAACTCTTAGAATCGTATTTGATATATATGAAAATGATGAAATAAAAAGCGAGGTTATAGAGGCAAAGGTAATCGGCGTTTACACAACTTCAGGTGATATGGAGCAAAATCCATTGTATTTATCTTCTGATTTATTTAAATCTATGTACTCTAAAATATATCCTGACACGCAGCCAGCTGTTAAAGGTGCTGTCGTCTATGTAGATAATATTAAAAATCTAGATTCTGTTGCATTACGGATCGAGGAGCTGGGACTTATAGCCAGCTATGGACTAAAAAATATGAAGGATTATTTTAATTCGCTTGAAACTATAAAAAATATTATATCAATTGCCGCATTTTTGATTATAGCACTACTTTTACTGCTGATTATTCAAAATCTAATTAGCAATGTGGAAAAAAGGAAAAAAACTATTGGTGTTATGAAAGTGTATGGCTATTCTAATGCAAAAATTCTTAGTATGGTTTGCTTTGAGGTTTCATTCTATATTATATCATCTATCATTATTTCGCTCATTATTACTTTTTCTACTCTGCCCTTAATCAAAGATCTATTATCAAATATTTTACAAGGTGAATTTTACACCCTTAATTATATCACCTTTGTATACATTGTTATAATTGGCTTTGCTATTGTTAATCTAGCTCTTATAAAACCATATATCAGAATAAAATCTAGTGACCCTATTAACATTTTATCCCAGCCTTCTTAAAGGAGAGTATTCATGAAAAAAATTATTCGTAAAAACATAAATTTGCCATATAGCCTGCACGACTCCTCTATTATTCATTTTGAGGCTAAGGAAGATAAGCTGACCTTTCAATTTAAATCTGGAATTTTTAAAGCTGTTGAACCATATTCTGAGGTTAAAGGAAATGTTATATTTGAAAATGTAGATTGGGATTTCAGCTATATTTATTTGCTTTCATATAAAGACGTTCTATGTGGAAACTGTGGGAACTTTTCAGGCGAAAAAATTTCTCTACTGGATTTTATAAACAAGCATAAAGCTAGTAGCTTAAAATTTGATATTATTGATGAAACCTACGGATATAACAAGTCAAAATTTAATGGATTTATTTCATTTTCAGATACCCGTATGTATGAATGTTTTATTGAAATATATCATCTTGGAGATATGCATTATTACTTAGATGAATAAATAAACCTAATAACCCCCAGCCAAAAATGATTTTGGCTGGGGGTTATTATTAAAATTTAAATTATTATTCTACGCCATAGGTTTTTCTGTATTCCTTCATCTTATCAAGATATTGTTTACCTTCAATAATTCCATCCTCAATAGCTTTTATAATATCCTTTACAGTTACAATTGGAAAAACCCAAATTCCATGCTCTTTATAAATTTCCTGCACAGCAGAAAGCTCCCCACTTCCCTTTTCCATTCTATCAAGAAGAATTACCATTCCCTTTATATCTACATTTGCCTGAGATTTCAGTATAGGTAAAACCTCTCTTATAGCTGTGCCTGCTGTGACGACATCTTCAATAATAACTATTTTTTCACCGTCCACAAGCTTCTTTCCTACAATTGTACCGCCTTCGCCATGATCCTTTGCTTCCTTACGATTAAAGCTGATATTTACATCCAAACTGTATTTATTATTTAGTGCTGTTGCTGTTGCAGTAGCTAAAGGAATCCCTTTATAAGCGGGACCAAAAAGCGTTTGCGGATGCAAATGGTTTTCTAAAATACATTGAGCATAATATTCACCTAGCTTTGCTAATTGAGCACCTGTATTAAAGTTTCCTGCATTAAAAAAATAAGGTGCTTTTCTTCCGCTTTTAAGCGTAAAATCACCAAAAATCAAAACCCCGCTATCAGCTGCAAACTTGATAAAGCTTTCTTTATAATTCATTTTTTTCTCCTCTACTTAAGTTATATTTAGCTTATAAAATTATACCATGATTTTTTATATTGGTCAATAAAAAAACCTCATGAAAAACATGAGGTTTTTTATAATCATTAATATGCACCTTTGGACTTTAAAACAGCCGAAAATGTTTTAAAAATAATCTTTATATCGGTCAAAAACGAGCGTTCTTTAATATACTTTAAATCAAGCTCAATCAAATCATCAAAGTTTAGATCACTGCGTCCGCTTATCTGCCAATAGCAAGTTATTCCCGGCTTCACTAACAAGCGTTGAGCCTGATACTCAGTACACTGATCTTGCTCATAGGTAACAAGAGGGCGTGGTCCGACAACACTCATATTTCCGATTAAGCAATTAAATAGCTGCGGCAGCTCATCTATACTTGTTTTGCGTATAAACGCACCAATTTTTGTAACCCTTGGGTCCTTAGCAATCTTAAACAAAGGTCCATCAGCCTCATTCTGATCAAGCAGCTCGTTACGTCTTTTTTCAGCATCAACATACATAGAACGGAACTTATACATTTTAAAGACTTTTCCATCCTTACCCGTCCTATTTTGAACAAAGAAAACCGGCCCTTTATCACTGAATTTTATAATTAGTGCAATAACTAAAAGCAATGGTGATAAAACGATAATTCCTAAAAGCGATGCCACAATGTCAAAAGCTCTTTTAAAGAACTCATAAACAGGCTTGCTTTCCACATTTATTTTAACACCTTTAATAATTGCATTGTCGCTATTTTTAATATCGACAACCTCTGAGGATATATGTATGCTTCTTACATTGACGTTTATAGCAGTGTTAGTTGTGTAATCCATCATGACCTCCTGAAAATTAAGCTCTTTTGAAATATAATAAAGCGATATAGAGCTTATGTACTTATGTAAATATAATAAAAAAGTAATTTACTATTTTAGTTAAAATAAGTGCTTATATGACTGAGAGTATCAAAAGACCAGCTAAAAAGCACCTATCGTTTCAAGAGTAGTCATTCAGTTTTAAAAAAAGTTTCAAATAAAATATAATATTTTTTACACAAACTTTATTCAAAGCTGTCTTCCTCATCACGAGAATTAAACAGTTCTACAAGCTTAATCATTTCCTCCTCAGTTAGAGATGCTCCTTTTCCCATTTTAGCATGGTCAGGTGCCCAGTCACGAATATCATATTTAGGGTCACGGTCATTCCAGCTAATAAGATTAAGCTCCTTTGTCCAGCCCTTTGCGTTTTCTGAAATAACACCAAGCTCTTTCACTATTTCATATTTAAATTCTGCCATAATTAAATCCTTTCTTTTATGTATGATTTTTTTACTATATTATTTAATAATATAATTTGCATTTTATCATTTTTTATTCTTTATTTTCGTTTCATCAGCAATGGCAATTCCATCAAAGATAGCAATATGCTTTGGTGGAATTTTCTTGTTTATATGTAATTTTCCAAAGTACCAGCGGCTATAATCAATTTTTTTGCGTAAATCATCTAAAAATGAATTAAGCGTAGTCCTATCTTCATTTTTATCTATCTCAATAAATTCATTGATTAGTGCCGGAGGCTCATGCGTTATAATAAAATCTACCTTATTATTTACCTTTTCCAAGTTTTGGTATGCAGTATCGATTTGCTCATTGGTAGGAACTTCATCAGCCCACCAGTTTACATTGCTGATTCTATCAGAGGCATCGACCTCCCTTTGCGCTCCCCCAAAAGTAAAAATGCGTTTCCCTGCTATATCATATACCTGCCCTCTTAAAAGCTGTCTAAGTTTTCCCCCTAAATGTCTAACCTTTCCTCCGCACCATTCATCAACCTCATACTCATTAAGTAAGTCATAGTTGTCATGAGAACCTTCAACAAAAAGAATATTATACTTTTTTCTCATAAGCTTTTTTAAAATTTTCTTTTCTTTTTTGCTGCCGTCCCAAAGAAATCCAAAATCACCACAAATAATAAGTGCATCATTCTTTTTTAATTTCTTCAATACCGGAGATTTAAACCTATTTATATCTCCATGCGTATCACCCGTTATGAAAATCATGATACCACCCTTTTAAAAAATTTTTTTAAACCCTTTAAAATAAAATGTTTTTATGATATAATAATCATTAATGATTATAATAAACTTATGCCCAACGGCTCGTCGCTGGCAACCGCCTTTTTATGGGCGTTATATCATGAAAGCTTTGTTTCATAATATAATAATCATAACCAGTTTTTATAACCTTATGCCAAAAATTAGGATAAAAACATATTCCGACTTTACTCATAATATATATAATATATCAAAAAGGAGATTTTGTCTATATGCGGAGCATAAAAAAATTAGTTTTAATTCCGGCTTTTTTTGTATTAATCAACATATTATCAATCAATATTCCTGTTTCAGCCACTGTTGACCCCGGCTTTGAGCTTGAAAGCAAGGGTGTGTATATGGCTAGTCTTGACAGTGATGGTGATGTTATTTATGCCAAAAATGAAAATACAAAACTCCGACCTGCATCAACAGTTAAAATAATGACTGCTATCTTAGCACTGGAAATGGAAAGTAATCTTGATAAAATTGCTACAATTACATATGATGCCTTTGATGAATTTCATGGGAACAATCCTAATTATCAAGGTGCATCTCAAGCGTTGATCGAGCCTACACAAAAAAATATCACGTACAGAGATTTAGTAAATAGTCTTATGCTTGCTTCAGCGTGTGAATCGGCTAATATTCTTGCCTATAATTTAGGCGGGAATAGTATCCCTAATTTTATAAAAATGATGAATGATAAGGCTCAGGAAATAGGTGCTGTAAATACTCATTTTGCAAATCCTCATGGGCTTCATCACGAGGGAAACTATACAACAGCCTATGATTTATACTTAATTACAAAATATGCAATCGAAAATGTTCCCGGATTTATGGAAATAGTTGAAAAAACCACGTATAAAATGCCCCCTAATAAAAACAATCCCAACGGATATAATATTTCATCAACAATAACTATGCAAAATGCAGGAAGTGACTTTTATTATGAAGGTGTAAAGGGAGTAAAAACAGGAAGTATAAATTACTTTTATGAGCTTGATGATGAAGGAAATCCGACAGGAAATAAAGAGGCAGGCTCACGCTCTTTAGTTACCACTGCTACTAAAAATGGCTATTCCTATATTATTGTTACGCTTGAATCACCCTTTTTTACTGAAAACGGCGAGAAATATACTGCCTCAGCAATTAACGACCACACTAAATTATATAACTGGGCATTCACAAACTTTAAAAGAACTTTAGTTATAGAAAAAAATGAAGGCATAGAAAACGTAAAGGTTTCTAAGGGAAAGGATAAAGATGAAATTGAAGCAATAGCTACCGAGGATTTATATTATATACTTCCCTCATATCTTGATAAAAGTGCTGTAACAAGAGAAATTTCATTTGAAAAGGAAATTTATCCTGCACCGATTGAAAAAGGGCAGTCCTTAGGTATTGTCAAGCTTTTATACGGAGGTAAACAAATAGGCGAGGTTCAGCTTGTTGCAAAGGACAGCGTTGAACTGTCAATGATTGAGGAATATAAAGAAAGAGCGAGTGAAATAATTGATTCAGGCTGGTTTAAGGCGAGTATAATTATTTTATTTCTTCTAATATCCACATTTTTAATAGCAAGAACAATACAGCGTGAGAAAAAAAGAAAAATGGCTAAATTTAATAGAAAGCGTCGCAAATAATGACTATTAATATTATAGCACTGGGAAAGCTAAAAGAAAGATATTTGCATGATGCTTGTAAAGAATATTTAAAGCGACTTTCATTTTTGAAAATTAATATAATTGAAATCTCACCTATACGCTTATCAGAAAGTCCAAGTGAAAATGAAATTTTAATTGCTCTGCAAAAAGAAGGAAATGAAATCTCAAAGCATATGGCAAAAGGGTCTTATACTATCTGCCTTTGTATAGAGGGAATGCAGATGGACAGCCAAGCTCTTGCTAATACTATTGAAAAAATAAGCTGTGATAATTTTTCTAATGTTAATTTTATTATAGGCAGCTCCTATGGAATCAGTGAGGCTATAAAGCAAAAGGCTAATATGCTGTTAAGCCTTTCAAAAATGACTTTTCCTCATCAGCTGGCACGAGTAATGCTTTTAGAACAGGTATACCGCGCATTTTCAATTATTAAAGGTTCGAAATATCATAAATAGGCGTTTAAATCAGTGAAATTTATATTTAATTGTATTACAATAAAAATCTATAAACAAAAACAGAAAGTTTTATATAAATTTAACAAAAAATCATTACAAATAAGAAACATTGTTTTCAGATTAAATACAATTGACAAAAATCTGTTGACAAGCTTAAGATATTGCTGTATTATGTATGAATGAAAGGTTATGCTTGTTATTGATAACAATTATTGATATTCAATAATTTATTAACAGTATAGCCATAATTCTATTGAAAGTGGTTTTTTTATGAATTTTGAAAAAAAGCTCTGTATGGGGTGCATGAGTGAAAAAAATTATGAGGGTAATTGTAAAATCTGCAAATATGCTGAAAGTACTCCTCATTTGCCTTCATATTTAGCACCAAATACTATTTTATGCGACAGATATATAGCAGGAAAGCTCATCAGTTATAATGGTGAGGGTGCCTTTTATATTGGATTTGATACGGTTACTGAAAGAAAAGTAACCATTTATGAGTATATGCCCGATACCATCTGTACTCGCCATAAGGGCGAGGATTTTATCGACGTAAACAATGGTAAAACTGCTCTATATAAAACTTATATGTCCGATTTTTTAGAGCTTCATAAAACCTTAATGAAATCCCGTGGTATGACTCATCTGCAAACTGTGCTTGATATTTTTCAGGAAAACAACACTGCCTATGTAGTTTTTGAGTATATTAACGGAATCACTCTAAAAACCTATTTGCAAAACTCTGCCGGAGAGCTTTCTTGGGAACAGGTAAAAGAGCTTTTTCCTCCTATTCTTACAACATTAAGTCTTATCCATAGTGCAGGGATTGTGCATAGAGGCATCAGCCCTTCTACAATAATAGTTACTGATGAAATGCAGCTAAAAATTACTGGATTTTGCATTTCAGCTACACGTACTGCAAATAGTGAGCTTGCT
Organism: Clostridiales bacterium; assembly: GCA_012518465.1. Classification (GTDB taxonomy): domain Bacteria; phylum Bacillota; class Clostridia; order Oscillospirales; family Ruminococcaceae; genus JAAYSD01. The sequence goes on along the minus strand of JAAYSD010000069.1, from coordinate 5,463 downwards.
GGCGAATTATTCGCCGGATATGCAGCACCCGAGCAATATTCATCATCGGAATGGCATGGTACTTTTACAGATGTATATGGAATATCAGCTGTTTTTTATAGAGTTCTTACCGGTGTTATGCCGCCTGAGGCTATCGGAAGACTAAGTAATGACAATTTGATAGAACCTGCCTTAATAAATAGAAATGTGCCTGATAATGTATCAAAGGTGCTTATATCAGGATTAAAGCTTGACCCACAGGCAAGAATCAGGACTATCACTGAGCTTGTGGATAAGCTATTTGAAAAACCAAGGCACATACCTATTGAAACAGTAAAAAAACAAGAAAATATTATATCTAATATAAAATCACCAAAAGAAAAGCCAAGTAGTAATGATAAGGTTAATGAAAATAAAAAAATTATTATTTTTTTAAGCGTCTTAGCCGCTGTAATTGTTATATTTATTATCAGTCTGATAATATCCAGATTTCTGCCTGATAATAATGACAGCAGCTCTTCCTTCTATGATTCCACAGCTTATACCGAGGAAACGCAAAGTACTACTCAAACGGAGGCGGATACTACTCCACAGGTCAGCGAGGTTACTCCAACTATCTATGTGCCTGATTTTTCAAACAGACAATATTATGAAACCGTCGCTAACTTTGAAGGTAAGCTAATCCTTACAAGCAAGCCTGAATATAATGATACTGTTCCTAAAGATTTAATTTTCGAACAAAGCATTAAAAAAGGTGAGATTGTGCCTATTAAAACTGAAATTATCGTCAAAGTAAGTTTGGGACCATCTAAAGTACCTTTGCCCGATTACAAGGATACTAAGGCAGATGACTATGTAGAAAAGCTTAATGACGCTAAGATCCTGTTTGAATTAGTTAAAGTAAAAAGTAATGACGTTCCCGACGGATATGTGCTTAAGACTAGTAAAGATGATAGTAAGCCTAGTGATGGTATTATAAAGGTTGATGTTAAAAATAGCGAAAAAATAAAGGTATATGTAGCTGAAAATTTTAAAGAAGATAATAGTAGCGAGGAAAGCACTTCAGCAGAAGAATAGGAAGTATATGGACTTAAATAATCTAAAACTGATAAGGAATGAAATTGACAATATAGACAGCGAAATTTTAAAGCTGTTTATTAAGCGTATGGCATTGACAAAAAATGTTGCAGATTATAAGAGAAAAAATAATATGCCTATTTATCAAAAAGGGCGAGAAAACGAGGTGCTTGACAGGATTTCCTCCTTATCTCCAAAGGAATACGAAAAAGGTGCAAGACTATTATTTGCCAATATCATGGATATTAGTAAATCTTTACAAAACGATATTTTAGGAGATGCTAAATCCTTTTTAGAACAAGCAAGGCTTGATACTTCCCCATCTGTTGCTTGTCAGGGTACAAAGGGCTCATATTCACAAGCGGCATATGAAGCATTATTTGAAAGTAAAGGCAGCTTACAGTTTTGCGAAACCTTTGAGGAGGTTTTTAAAGCTGTTGATGCCGGAAAAGTCGATTATGGCATACTCCCCATTGAAAACAATACCGCCGGCGATGTCGCACAGACATATGAGCTTTTAACTAAATATAATATTTATATCAGTAAGGCTGTGGCTATTCAGATTAATCATGTTCTAGCAAGCGTTGAAGATGCTGAATTTTCAGATATAAAAAATGTATATTCCCACGAGCAAGCATTAAGGCAATGCAACACATTTTTCAGTGAAAACCCTCAGCTAAGCCCTAAAGTGTATAAAAATACTGCAATAGCTGCCAAAATGGTAGCCGAAAGTAAGGATAAGACCATATCTGCAATATGCTCAGCTTATAGTGCTAAATTATATGGGCTGAAAATATTAAAAACTAATATTTCCAATACAGAAAATAATTTCACAAGATTTATCTGCATTTCAAAGCAGCTTGAAATTGAGGAAAATGCTGATACAATCAGTGTTGCTATTTCCACTAGAAACGAGCCTGCCTCTCTTTATCGTCTGCTAACAAAATTTGCAGTAAGCGGGCTTAATTTAACTAAAATAGAGAACAAGCCCTTACCTGCCACTGTCAAAAAAGAGCATGAGTTTGATGTGCTTTTTTATCTGGATTTTACTGGCAGCGTAAAGGATTCTAGCGTGGCAAAACTTATTTCAAGCCTTGAAAGCGAAATGAAGTATTTTAAGTTTTTAGGAAACTACAAAAGCATCATTAAAAGATAGGCAGGGGGATGGCTATGAATGTTAAGGTTAGTTCGACAAGTACAGTAAGTGCAGTAATTGCTGCTGCTGGCAGCTCTTACAGGATGAAAGGAAAGGATAAGCTTTTCTCAGAAATACAAGGCACTCCTATCATTGTTCTGTCGGCATTAGCATTTGAGCAGAATGAAAATATCGATGAAATCATCATTGTTTCATCTGCCCAAAAAATTGATGAAATCAAAGAGCTGGCTAAAAAGCATAATATCACAAAGCTTTCTCAAATTATCCTAGGAGGAAAGACAAGGCACGAATCTGTTTTAAACGGTGTAAAGGCAAGCAAAGGTGGCTTTGTAGCTATTCATGACGGAGCAAGACCTTTAATAAGCCAAAAGGTTATTAATAAGGCTGTTTTTGCAGCGAAAGAGTTTGGTGCAGCTATTCCCGCTGTCAATGCAAAGGATACCATCAAGCTTTCCCATGATGGTGAAAATATTGAATCAACCCCCGACAGAAGCTTTTTGTTTAATGCACAAACGCCTCAGGTATTCAATAGAAATGTCTACCTAAAATGCGTCGAAAGGTTAGGCATAAAAGCACAGGCTGTAACTGATGACAGCATGATTTTTGAGCTTTGCTCAAAAAAGGTAAAGCTTGTCAAAGGAGATTATAAAAACATTAAAATCACTACACCTGAGGATTTGATGATAGCTGAGGTTTTCTTAAAAAGTGATTTATAATAAATTAAAGAATTATAAAATATGCTAAAGGATATTAAAAATGACTAAAGCTTTAAATAATATTCCAATAATAAGAATTGGCTTTGGCTATGATGTTCATAAATTTGCCGAAAACAGAAAGCTTATTCTGGGGGGAGTTGAAATCCCTTATGAAAAAGGCCTAATGGGTCATTCTGACGCTGATGTTTTACTCCATGCAATTAGCGATGCTATTCTTGGTGCGTTAGCCTTAGGAGATATCGGACAACATTTTCCTGATACCGATAAAAGATACAAGGACGCTGATAGTGCAGTTCTTTTAAAAAAGGTATATGAAATGATAGCTGATAAAGGCTATAAGATAAATAATATTGATGCCACTGTTTTTTGTGAAAAGCCAAAGCTCAAGGATTTTATTATCCCTATGCGTAAGAATATCTGCGATATTTTAAATACAAGCATTGATAATATAAGCGTCAAAGCAACTACTGAAGAAGGACTAGGACTTGCAGGAAAGGGTATTGGAACACATGCAGTTGTATTGATTTCTAAAGCATAATACTAAAAGGCTTGCCGAATAAAATCGGCAAGCCTTTTATGAAAACTATGAAAAAGATTTTACTACCTTATTAAAAAATTACTGCCTTCCTTTTCCTTACAAAGCTTTTTTACAAATGCTATATCCGAAATTAGCTTTACTGCACAATCATAATTTTTAAGATAAAGTCCGGCAACAGATATGGATACAAGCGGGAATTTTTCTTTTTTCCCCTTTCTATTAAGAGTAATGATATGCTTTTTATTATAATCTTCATCAGAATAAAATTTATAAATTCCTTTGTCAAAATCAGTTATTATATTTTTACAAATTTGCTCAGCATCATCACTGCTTATAATTGCAACAAAATCATCTCCGCCAATATGCCCTTTAAAACATTTAATTGGAATATTTTTCACAATAATATCTCTGGTATACCTTATTAGCCCATCTCCTCTTTCAAACCCGTAAACATCATTATACGCCTTAAAATTGTCCAAATCTAAATATATTATACAAAGATTTGACTTGCTGTTACTATTTACACATTCTTCTATATTCTGCTCTATAACAATATTCCCTGGAAGTCCTGACAAAGGATTTAAATGCTTAGCATTCTGAACCTCTATTTGAATAGTTTTTTCTAATAAATCCTTTATAGTCACAATACCATAATATTTGCCTTCACGATTTATAGTAATAAAGTCATAAATTTTTTCATAATCCCTCTGCATAGCTAATTTTGATACAATATCAATAGATGTATTGCAATCAACACTCATAAAATCCCTTGACATTATTTTTTTAACCGGCTTTTTGGAAAATAAGTCATATCCATAAATTCCACTTGTATAAGAAAGAATATCATTTCTGGTCAAAACGCCCACAACTACATCATTTTCAGTAATGCAGAAGCCTGCGATTGAAGAATCTTCCTTTACTTTATTATATACCTCAGCCACTAGCACATTAGGACTGATAGCATCATGCTTTTTCGCAATATTTTTTATGTAAAAATCATTTATTCCATGATTAAACGTACGATTCTTTTTCTCATTTTCTTTTTTAATAGTTTGTCTAACATCATTTTTTATAGAAAAAATCTCAGCCGCTGGCCTTTGAATATAAAATCCCTGCCCATAATGAATACCTAAGGAAATAAGAGCCTTTAACTCCTCATATGTTTCTATTCCCTCTGCTATAAGCTTTGTATTAGTCATCATTCCAAAATCAAGCATACTTTTTATCATAGATTGCTTAATATCATCAGTATCAACATTTCTCACAAGATTCATATCCAGCTTAATAAAATCGGGATTTATTTCAGTAATCAGGTTCAAGCCGCTATACCCTGAGCCTGCGTCATCAATAGCTATCTGATAATCCTGCTGTTTATAATTTAGTACGGTTTTTTTAAAATCACTTATATTATAAATAGCCTCTCTTTCAGTAATCTCAAAAATTATTCTATTTGAGTTTATACTGTATTTGCTCAGATATTCCTTTGTCATTCCCTGTTTAATACGCTTATCATGTATAATATTAGGGTTTACATTTAAAAACAGCTTGGTATCCGGTGGTAAAAGCGGCATGGACTGAAGTGCCTTTATTCTACAAATATATTCTAATTGCCACACCATATTAAAGTTATAAGCTAAATTAAAAAGAACACTAGGGCTTTCATAAGCACTTCCCCTTGGCCCACGGCTTAGTGCCTCATAGCCAAAAAGCGTTCCATCTCTCAATGAAATAATCGGCTGAAAAACAGTATTTATCTCACCATCTTTTATTATTTGTAAAAAATCAGCCTTTACAGAATCATTTATCAACACTACGCTATTAGGCATTTATGACTCCTTTTATGTTAAAACATCATTACCTCTTAAATATATAATAATGAAAAAAATAAAAAGTATCTATCATAGCATAGTAAAAAGAAAGTAAATTTTTGACTCAATAATTTTTCTCTGCCGAAATTTCTAACACAAAAAGTTATAAATGTTATTATTTGTTGTTTT
>JAAYSD010000068.1 GCA_012518465.1 Clostridiales bacterium | reverse complement strand
TCCAGAAGAAACCACAGCTCCAGAGGATACTAAATCACCAGATGATACTCAAAAGTCTGATGAAACAGAAGATACAGGCAAAAATGGTGGTAACGATAAAACAGATACACCAAATAGCCCAACAGGTATAAAGGAAATCGGTGTATCAGCAGCAATGGCACTTATTTCTATTGGTGGCTTTATAGCATCAAGACGTAAAAAACGCTAGTTCTAATAATTTATAACTTATTATTTGAATTAAAAAAACCGGGGTGGCAATAGCCACTCCGATTTTGTTATAGGTTATTATAAATTTATTCAGTTCTTAATGCTTCAACAGCATTTTTGCGAGAGGCTATTTTTGCAGGAATAAAACCTCCTAAAACAGTTAGCAAAGTGCTAAGAACAAGCAATATCACTGCATGGATAATGTTCAGCTGTGCAACATTTTCAAGACTTGTCATGTTATAAAGGAACGAATTTATAGGGAAGGTGAGAGCGTATGCTATTAAAATTCCTAATATTCCTGAAAAAATGCCAAGGATAAAGGTTTCAGCATTAAACACTCTTGAAATATCCTTTTTCCTAGCTCCAAGTGAACGTAGCACGCCAATTTCTTTTGTTCTTTCAAGTACAGATGTATATGTCAATATGCCTATCATAATCAAGCTTACTACAAGCGATATTGATGCAAAGGCAATAAGAACAATAGTTATTCCGTTCATTATACCACCGGAAAGACTGGATACTACTTTGGATAAATCAGTGTAGAGTACTTGGTCTTCGTCTGCTTTATTTTCATTGTAGGAATCAAGGTATTCAACAACTTTTTCCTTAGTTTTAAAATCTCTTGGATATACTGTGATTAAGTATGGCTCACTTGTTGCACCGAGATAGCTAAGAAGTGCTTCCTTTTCACCTGTATTAAAAGGCTGCATTGTCATTAGGTTAATATCAGATTCCTTTTGCGCCTTAACAATGTCGGAATTGATTGAGTTTTCAAGTACTTGTTTAGCAATATTATCATTATAAGAAATTCCTGCTTGTAAAATACCTGATACACTATTAGACTTTGGTCTTAGTATGCAAGATATTTTTAAAGTAATATTGTTTTCGTTATCATATACAGTATCTAGATCGGGGTTTGGCATAAAGTTTCCAAATTCGCCTTTTACAAAATAATCGTTGTTTTTAACAAGCTTAAATTCTTTTCCTATTATCTCATCAAAGGGTATTGTTTCCTTACCCTCGGTATCAATTCCTATTGCTTCAAGGGTGTAATCATAAATTAAATTGTTATCTCCTATTACAAAAACAAGGTCAGTATCCTTTGTAGGCAGCTCGCCTGCTAACAAATCATAGGAATCAGCAAGATAGCTCTCTTCATCATCTTTTAGCATATTAGGATAGGAGGAAATTCCATTGATAGCACTTAGCTCAGTATTTGTACCAGCTTGCCCTGAGGTAGCTGTTTTTTCTAAATCACCGGCAAAGGAAACAGTAGAAACCTCGCCGTCTTCCTTTGAAAGTAAATTCATATTAATGATATGAGTATATCCAACACTTTTTGCGATTTCAGGGTCAATGTCTTTTATATAATTAAGATATTCATCTGAAAAATTATTAGCATGGGTAAAATTAAGATTATCCATATCAATAATTTTCATTTCTTTTCGAGAATCATCAAAATCACCGAAAATATCCGTCATTGATTCCATATCCATATTCATATTTTGACGGCTAATTAGTATAGGAAACTCTGCCATTGTATCATTTTGAAATTTATCTATCTGCTTTTGAAAGCCATTAGACAAGCTTAAAATAACAGCAATGCCTATTATACCAATACTTGAGGCAAAGGAGGTAAGAAAGGTTCTTCCTTTTTTTGTTTTCAGATTATTAAAAGAAAGACCAAGGGCAGTAAAAAAGTTCATGCTTGTTTTCTTTAAGTCAAACCTTTGATTTTCACTCTTCTGTTCATAAGGGTTTGTGTCATCAGTGATTTTTCCATCGGTAAATCTTACAATCCTATTTGCATATTTTTCAGCAAGCTCAGGATTATGTGTAACCATTATTACAAGACGGTCCTGTGAAAGCTCCTTTATTAAATCCATGATTTGTACACTTGTGTTTGTGTCCAATGCACCTGTTGGTTCATCACATAAAAGGATTTCAGGGTCGTTTGCTAAAGCACGAGCAATAGCTACTCTCTGCATTTGTCCTCCTGAAAGCTGAGTAGGCTTTTTATGCAAATGCTCTTTAAGTCCCACTCTTTCCAGTACCTCTAGTGCTTTTTTATGCTTTTTAGCTTTGGAAACACCACTTAAAGTCATTCCTAACTCAACATTTGCCACTATTGATAAATGAGAAATTAAATTATAATTTTGAAAAACAAAGCCTACTGAATTATTTCTGTAAGCATCCCATTCTCTTTCTTTAAAATCCTTTGTGCTTTTACCTTTGATTAACAAATCGCCACTATCATATCTGTCTAAGCCACCAATTATATTTAGACAGGTTGTTTTACCAGAGCCACTTGCACCTAATATAGCGACAAACTCCTTCTCTCTAAATGAAATACTTATATCATCAAGAGCTTTTGTTTCAAATTCGCCTATTGTGTAGGTTTTTTTAATGTTTTTTAGTTGTAGCATTTTTTACCTTTCTATATTCTTTCTCTTAAAATTTTCATATTAATCATGATTAAAAATCATTTAAAAAATCGAGCGAAAGCTTTGATTTATAGATTTTATAATGATTTTAATCAGTAAATAGTACAAATATATCTATTATAAATAGTATATAAATTTTTATAAAAAAATACAATAGCAAAAGTAGAGAAAAATAATATGGAATTTAAAAATTTTTTAAAATAAACAATAAAATTTGTGAAAATAAAGTGATAGGAGGGTGAGAGAGGGATAATAGATGAAATAATATATAAATTGTTATAAAAATATAAAAATTTAGTATGATATTTGGTAATTATTATTGCATAGGCTTATTTACAAAAATCTTTTTAAATGATATAATTTTAACACAATGCATAGTATAAGAGTTATTATAATTTTATTTTAAATGGAGGATATAATATGAAAACACAAAATGTATCTAAAAAAGGAATTATAAAACTAATAATAATTTTATTAATAATAATATTTCTTGTAATCATTGCACTTGTTCAGTTTGTTTTTCCATTAAGTGTTAAGGAAGTATATTTTACTATTGAACCTTTTTCAAAGGAAGAGCTGCAAATAAGAAAAAATTATTTTAATATGTATTCAAATGACATAGATTCAAGTGACCAATTTATTCGCACTGAAAATCCTTTTCCATCCGATGATTATACTGAATATTGTACAATTACAATAGATCCTGTTATAAAAAATAATGGTTTTTTAAAAACAATAATTCAAGATGGATTTATAAAAAATAAAGACTATGCTAACAAAGTAATATATAAGGACGGAATAGTCGTACCCACTATTATTGAAGGATTTGATAAATCTATTTCAAATAACGGTTATATTATGTTTGCTTGGAGAGGGGATATGACGGACGAGGAGTTTTCTGAATACATAAGAGGCTTGGAATTTGAAAACTATTATGAAACCGATTTGCAAAATTCTAAAAAATTTAATGTTTCTTTAAAAGATGCAAAATTAATTACGCATGAAGAATTGGTGGAATTGAGTAATAGTGACGCAGAAAATAATGATTAATGAAAGCATATAAGGTAATTAAGTATGATAAATTTAATTAATATTGACAAAAGCTATAAAGTAGGAAATGAAAAAATAACAATATTCTCACAATATAATTTAATGATTAAAGACGGTGAAAAGGTGCTTATAAGCGGACCGTCAGGCTCTGGTAAAAGCACTTTGCTGAATATTATGAGTACAATTGATACTTGTGATAGCGGTGATATAATATTTGGAGATATAAATATTTCAAAATGTTCGAAGAAAATGACAAGTGATTTAAGACTAAATAACTTTGGATTTATATTCCAATCATATCATCTTATTAAAACATTAAATGTACATGATAATATACTCTTGCCTATTATTGCAGCGGGTAAGGAAATTGATAATAATTATATTGATGAATTGATAAATAAGCTGGGTATATCTGAAAGACTAAATCATTTTCCATATCAGCTTTCAGGGGGAGAGCAGCAAAGAGTGGCAATTGCAAGAGCAATGGTAAATAAACCGAATATTATCTTCGCTGATGAACCCACAGGAAATCTTGATCGTAATAACAGTAAATACGTAATGGAAGCTTTAATAGATTTATGCGAGAGTCAAGGTACCACTCTTATTATGGTTACTCATGATTTATCTTTGTCTAGTTATTTTGACAGGGTAGTTTCTATTGACAAGGAGAAAGAAGCTTAATGAAAAAGAAAAGTGTAAAATTTAAGCATTTATTATTTAAGAGCTTTTGTCGAGCAGATAAAATGTTGATAGTTTTAATAATTGCCTCTTTTTTATGTTCTTTATTAATAAGTGGCATTTGGTCTATAAATTCAGCAAGTAAAATTAAGCGATTACAAGATGCAAGGCTGCTTTTTGGTGAATATCAAGTAATGGTCAGTGATATTGATAAAAGCCTTGCTGAAAATATTTTAAAAACCGAAAAGGAAGTGAAAATAAGCTCTCTTTATACTCAAAGAATATTACAAGATGAAAAGGGATTTTCAAATATTATTTATGCACAAGAAGATTTTTTTAATTTATCACAAATGAATTTGAAGGCCGGCACATTTCCTAAGGCACAGAATGAAATTTTAGTTGATGACTTATATGCTTTTAAAAAAGGCGAGGATGCAAAGGAGCTAATAGGCAGTAAAATTGATTTTAATGAGAAGGAATATATCGTTACGGGAGTGATAAATAACACTGATTTTAACATTGCATACATAAATACGCATACATTTGTTTTAAATTATGCAGCAAATGTAGGGAGCTTGGACAATAAAGAAAATATATCCTTTTTTTTAAGTATAAATTCTGCCGATATATCGAATTTCATTAATAAATTAAGCAATAGTTATAAAATTGATAGCAATTTTATAAGCTATAATAATTCAGCATATGACTATGCCGGTATTAATACAAAGGGACAGCCTAATGGAATTGAGGGAATTTTTTATAGAGTTATAGTAATTGTTTTAGGTTTTTTAAGTATATTTTTAATATACACCTTATGCATATTGTTTATTAAAAAGTTAAAACCTACTACTTCAATATGTGTAGCTTTAGGCATTGATTTTAAAAAAATATATAAAAGCTATGTAACCTTTATTATGTTTTTTATATTTTTAAGTTTTATTTTATCTTTAATTATATCAACGCTACTTTCGGCTTTATTATTTAATTTAAATTATGCTCAAGTTATAACACAAAATGTTTTTTCTATAATTATTATTGCTGTTGTTTTTAGTATTGTAGGTTTATTGTTAATTTTAAACATTATGACTAACAAAATTAACAAGGTGGAGCAAAATCTAAAAAATCCAGTAGGTATAAAAAATAACAGAGTAAAATCTGCTATAAATAAAAGGTACAAATCATTATATTTATCCTTATCCAAGCAAAATATAGCTGTTGAAAAGGGAAGAGCAGCACTTTATACTCTGATAATTGTTATTTCAAGTGTTTTATTTTCAGTTTCTATATATTCGGTGCAAATTTTCAGAGATTCTTCTCAAAAGGTACAAGGATTTGATTATTTACTGGAGTTCAAGTTCAACAATGTAGCTGAAATGCTAGATGGACTAAAAGAACATGAGGAGTTATACAAAAATATAAAAAATGATATAGGTACAAATAAATATTCCTTATTTTTTGAAGAGAAAAGAGCAGGGCTTAATAAATCCAATATTACTAAAGAGCATAGAAATTATTTAGAGAAATTAAGTACTGAAATGTCCGCTAGCTTAAATAATCCTAATACGGATATTGTCAATATACCTGTTGTGTTTATGAGTCTTGATAATAACACTATAAAAAGAATCAGTGAAAAAGCGGAGGGAATCAATATTTCACAAAATGAGTGTGTGGTTGTTAAAAACACAATAGATGCTATGGGCAGCAGCTTTGAAATAGGCTTAAATGCTGGTGATCAAATATTAATTACCATACCTTTAGATGAAAGTGAAATTGAGGAAATTGAAATTGATGATACTCAAATAGCAGGAGAAGGCTTTGTTCAACCTAAATTGCCTGAAACTACAAAAACACAATCGCTAAAAGTAGTGGATACAATAGATTATTTAGATATTAATCTTCAGCAAATAAAAAATCTTCCATTAGTCATTGTTAGCAAAGATATTTTTGATAAAATATGCACGAACAATAAGTATCCGTCTATGATTTTATTTGATAATGATACAGAAAATCCTGATTATTTAGAAAAATACTTTTCCGGTAAATCAGGAATACAATTAATCAATTTAGTGGAAGAAAACAAAGTCAGCGAAGAATATTTTGATAAAATTGATTTCTCATTAATGGCTATTATGTTTATTTTAATAATATTCTTAACTCTTATAATGTCAATAACAATTGTTTTAAGATATGATGAATCAAAAGCTCAATATGCAGTAATGCGAGCAATAGGAATAAGATCATCTAATGTTATGAAAATTTTTATATATGAAGCTCTATATTTATCCATAATATCAGCTTTGATTACCGTACCTTTATCCATTTTAGGGACCTATATTATTTACAAGAGCTTTATCTCTCAAAGTGTATTTTTTATTTATAAAATACCTGTATTTTTAATTGCAATGCCCATTGTATGCTTTATTATTGTGTCGATTATTTCATATCTGCCTGTAATTTTAAAAATGCAAAAGCAATCAATAGCAGAAGTTATCAAAAATGAGTAGAATTATTGCTCTTTGCTCAGTGCAGTATCAACGGCCTCTTCAAAGGTGTGCCATGCAAGTGTAGCACATTTTACACGTGCAGGCATATTTGAAATGTTTTGCAGTGCAATTGCTTCATCAAGTTCTTCAAGCTTGCTTTCGTCGGTGATTTCACGTTTAATCATACCTATAAAAAGTTCGGCTAAATGCTTAGCCTCATCTATTGTTTTACCTATTACAAGCTCAGTCATTATAGAGGCTGAGGCTTGTGAAATAGCACAGCCAACACCTGTATAGGCGGCATCTTTTATTTTTCCATTTTCTAGCTTAACGCCAATTCTAAGCTCATCACCACAGCTTGAATTGATTCCTTCGATATAAGCATCGGGATTTTCGATTTCTCTACGGTTTTTAGTAGATGAACAATGCTCGGCTATTACTTGTGTGTATATTTCGTTTAAATCCATGCTTTACCCCCAAAAATTTATTATATATATTATCTTTTATCAAAACCTAGCCATTTTCTGACGGTCAAAAGACTTTCTGCAAGCCTATCAATTTCTTCAAAGGTATTATAAAAATAAAGGCTTGCTCTACACGTTGCATTTGTTTTACAATGCGTCATTAAAGGATGAGCGCAATGGTGACCTGAGCGAATTGCTATTCCATCAGCATCTAGTATTGTAGAAACGTCATGAGGATGCACATCTTTAACAGTAAAAGAAATGACGCCTGTACGATCATCACCATTTTTACTTCCAAAAATACTTATATTCGGATTTTGAGAAAGCTTGTTTAATGCATAGCTTGTAAGCTCTTTTTCTATTTTATAAATATTATCGTAGCCAATGTTTTCAAGATAATCAATTGCAGCAGAAAGCCCAATAGCACCGCCTACATTTTGCGTACCAGCCTCAAACTTTTGAGGGAGGGGTGCAAAGGTGGTGCTTTGCTCTTTTACTATATCAATCATATCACCACCAAAAAGAAATGGCGGCATTTTTATCAGCAAATCCTTTTTTCCATAAAGTACACCAATTCCCATAGGAGCAAGCATTTTATGCCCTGAAAACACAGCAAAATCAACATCAAGTTCTTGTACGTCGGCTTTGATATGAGGTATACTTTGTGCCATATCTAGTACAACAACAGCATTGTGTTTATGTGCTTTTTTTATAATATGTTCCACAGGGAACACTGTGCCAAGCACATTTGAAACCTGTGCTATTGCTACAAGTTTTGTTTTATTAGTTATTTTTTTATTGATTTCATCTTTGGAAATTTGCCCATTTTCATCAGTGTAAAGATAAATTAACTTAGCCTTTTTTGCAAGAGCTATTTGCTGCCAAGGTACTAAATTGGAATGATGCTCAGCTATGGAAAGGACAATTTCATCACCTTCATTAATAAAATTCATGCCATAGCTGTATGCAATTAAGTTTAATGCCTCAGTAGCACCACGAGTAAAAATAATCTCTTCAGTATGCTTTGCATTTATAAAACGCTTAATATTTTTTCTAGCCATATTGTAGAAATTAGTCGCCTTAATACTTAGAGTATAAGCACCTCTATGAGGATTTGCATTAAACTTTTTATAATATCTATTAATTTGATCAAGCACTTGTATTGGCTTTTGTGTTGTTGCGGCATTGTCCAAATATGCAAGGGGCTTTCCGTTTATTTGCTGTGAAAATATGGGAAAGTCCTCACGTATTTTATTTATTTTTTCTATTGTCGACAGTTCTTTTAATTGCATTAATAACACCTCAATTTAATTTGTTGTGTATAAGGATTATAATTTCTTCTCTCATATCCGCAAAAGGCAGCTTTTCTAAAATAGGAGCAACTTGTGCTTCTACCATTATTTTTTTAGCCTCTTGTTGAGAAATACCTCGGCTCATAAGATAGAACATTGACATTTCATCAAGCTTACCCACGCTCGCTGCATGAGCGCCTGCCACATCATCTTCACCACATAATAATAATGGTACGGAAAGGTTTTTAGCTGATGGTGAAAGTAAAATTGTACTTTCCTCCTCTTTACCGTCAGCCCCCTTACAGCCGCTGATAAAATCCACTGTCCCTCTAAATACCTTTCTGCATTTTCCAGAGAGAGAACCCTTTGAAACGATATTTGAAACTGTATTTTTCCCAAAATGAGCTACTCTATAATTTATATCAATTATATTTTCTTTTCCGCCGGCATAAATAGAATCAATTTGCGCCTTTGATTCATTTCCGATAAGGTGAATATTACAGTTTGAAATAGTTTTAGAGCTACCTGCACTTACAATAATAATATTAACATTTGCATTTTCATCACAATGTACAGCTGTATAATCAAGATTTACTGCACCTTCATCCAAAGCATCAATTAGCACAAGCTTTAAATTTGAGTTTTTTCCAGCATAAACCTCGTATATTTCAGCCCTTTGCCCATTCCCTTTAAAAGTAATGTAAATTTCTGCAGAGCTGTTTTCTTCAGCAAAAATAATAGTTTCACCAATGATTGAATTCCCGTTTTCAGGGATAACAAGCTCCTTTACCAAAGGCTTTGAGAGCTTTTCATTTTCATGTATATGAATGTAATTTGATGTATTTTTATTTTCATCTATATAACAACGTATTTGCTCAGGAATTTTTTCACTTGCATTATAATTTTTTGGAAAGCCCTTGAAATTATCTGTACATTCAGCTATAAAGCTGCCCTTTTCATATGGAGCAGTGCTTTTTATATCAATAGGAAAGCTTATACTCGTTTCATTTACTTTTAGCCAGCTCCATGTACGTACAGGAATTTCATTTAGATTATTTATAGTTTTCATACTACCTCCTTAAAGGTATTATCCAATAGCACCCTCAAGCTCGATGCTAATCAGATTATTCATTTCTACTGCATATTCTAGAGGCAGCTCTTTTGTAACTGGCTCAACAAAGCCTCTTACAACCATTGCCTTTGCCTCTTCTTCTGATAAGCCTCTGCTCATCAGATAAAAGATTACTTCATCGGACACTCTGCCAATTCTTGCTTCGTGGCCAATATCAACTTCATCATTTCTTATATCCATAACAGGCAGGGTATCTGCTCTTGACTTATTATCCATCATAAGTGATTCACATGAAACAGCAGATTTTGACCCCTTTGCTTCAGGCGTAATTACAACAGCACTGCGATAAATAGCTTCGCCACCATCCTTTGAAATAGAGCGTGAGCTGATTGTAGAGCTTGTATTAGGTGCTGCGTGTATTACTTTAGTACCGGAATCAAGTATCTGCCCTTTTGCAGCAAAGCTTATTCCAGTAAATTCAGATCTTGCATTTTCACCTTTTAAAATACTCATAGGGTAAAGCATTGTGATATGTGAGCCAAATGTTCCAGAAACCCATTCAATAGAACCGTTTTTCTCTACAATACAACGCTTTGTATTTAAGTTTAACATATTTTTTGACCAATTTTCTATTGTGGAATAACGCAAGTGTGCATTTTCTCTAACGTATAATTCAACAAGTCCAGCATGGAGATTTATTACATCATATTTTGGAGCAGAGCAGCCTTCAATAAAATGTAATTTTGCTCCTTTTTCTACTATAATTAGTGTATGCTCAAATTGTCCTGCACCCGGCGAATTTAATCTAAAATATGACTGCAAAGGAATCTTTACATCAACGCCTTCAGGCACATAGACAAATGAACCGCCACTCCATACTGCACCATGTAGAGCTGCAAATTTATGGTCTGATGCAGGTACAAGCTTCATAAAATGGTCATGTACAATGTTTTCATAGCTTTTTAAGGCTGTTTCCATATCCAAATATACAACACCTTGTTCTAACAAATCTGCTTTTATACTATGGTAAACCACTTCGGAATCATATTGAGCACCAACGCCTGCAAGGGATTCTCTTTCGGCTTGTGGTATCCCCAATCTTTCAAAGGTTTGCTTAATATCCTTAGGAACATCATTCCAGCTATGATTTAACCTTGTATTAGGCTTTACATAAGTAACGATTTTACTCATATCCAGCTCATGCAAGGAGGGCCCCCAATTTGGCATGGAAAGATTATTATATGTTTCAAGGGATTTTAAACGATGCTCAAGCATCCACTTGGGTTCGTCCTTTACCTTGGAAATTTCCTTAATAATTTCAGGTGTAAGTCCTTCATTTACTGTAAAATTATCTATATCAACATTGAAAAAATCATATTTCGTTCTGTCAATATCTGCAACAAATGTCTTTTGCTTATCCATTATATCACCTATTTCTTTTCAAATTCTGCAAAGCCGTTTTTATTAATATATTCAGCTAGTGAATAATCGCCTGTTTTCACAATTTTCCCGTTTACTAAAATATGAACATAATCAGGATGAACGCTTTCCATCAGCTTTGCACTGTGAGTTATCATTAAAATGGCATTTTCATTACTTTTAAATTTATTTATTCCATAGCTTACAGCTTTTACAGCATCAACATCAAGTCCTGAGTCCGTTTCATCTAAAATAGCAAGCTTTGGATTAAGAACTAGCAGTTGAAAAATCTCATTTTTCTTTCTTTCACCACCTGAAAAACCAACATTGACATATCTTTGAGCATAGCTTTCATCAAAGTCAAGGTCTTTCATGATTTGTTTTAATTCTTTATGAAATTTAATTGCCTTTACTTGGTCACCGGTAATTGCTGATTTTGCCGAACGTAAAAAATTTTCCACAGTGATTCCATCAATAGCCTCAGGCTGTTGAAAGGAAAGAAAAATTCCTTTTTTTGCCCTTACATCGGTAGATTCTTCGGTGATATTTTCTCCATCAAAAAAAATATTGCCTTTAACAATTTCATAAGCAGGATGACCCATAACAACGCTGGCAAGTGTGGATTTTCCCGCACCATTTGGTCCCATTATGACATGAACTTCACCTTTATTTATTTTAAGATTTAAGCCCTTAAGTATTTTTGATTCTCCTGCTTTTGCATAAAGCTTTTCTATATTTAACAAATTTTCAGACATAAAAACCTCTTTTCCGTACTTTATATTAATTTAATCATTTATTGTCTTTATATACTATTATAGTCCACATTTAATGATTGTCAAGAGAAAATTATGAAAAATTCATTATTTTGTTAAGAAATGTGACTGATAGACAAACAAATACAGAGGTTATTTGCAAAAATTATTATGTTACTATTTTCGCAAAAGTAATAAACCAAATAAGCACAAAACCTTTAAAAAAAAATATAATTTTGTAACTTTTGTAAAAATAAAAATCAAACAAGCACAAAATC
>JAAYSD010000067.1 GCA_012518465.1 Clostridiales bacterium | reverse complement strand
TTTTTTCGATGATTTTGGTGACCATAAAAAAATGGTTCTTTCAACATCGCATAATAACATTGTTACTTCCCGAATGATGAGCCTAGTTGTCATTGACGGGATTCATTCTATTTATAACGCTTTTATCATTAAATAATCTTCGTGTCCCACATGATCATGTTTTTCCTGGGCGATTTCATACCCAAGCCGCTGATAAAACCGTACAGCAGGGTTATCCTTTTGCACCGAAAGAGAAGTTTGCCTATATCCATTTTCTTTAAGCAACTCAAATAATTTATTCATCAATTTCGTCCCTATGCCATATCCTCGAAACTCCGGGAGTATAGAAATGGCAAGTTCGGGTGTGCTGTTATCCAAATGACCGTAGGCAGATATAATTCGAGTCCATGCTGCACCGACAACTTGCCCATTCTGCTCTGCAACCACACCCAAATCTCCAGATTTATTGCCAAAATCCTTTATATAAATAAATATTTCAGGATCATTGATGATGGTTCTCGGTGGGAGCTTCTCTCCATCAGGAATAAAAATTGCTTGATATAAAAATTCGTTTAAGCAGGCATAGTCTGACTTTTCCATAGTGCGAACCTTAGCATTTATCTTGTTTGCAGTAATAATCGTATTGCTATGTGCGTTTACAGTTATAACAATACCATTGCCATAGGCATACCAATTTTTGCCCTGTCCAATGATAATATTTGCTTGCTTTATAGTTTCTTTGCACCACTCTACGATATCGTCAGCATCTATGCCTAGATTTTTCTGTATGCGTATCGCTCCTAATTCTGTTGTGTGGAGTTTTTCTGTGTTTTGAATTAAATCATTCATTACGAAGCCCCTTTACCATTATTTTGATTGGTTCTTACTGTAAAACTGAATGGTGTATTTGTGTATGCCATAGCTGGAATTGACATGATGCCGACATTGCTAGAGCGATAGCACATTTGATAATCTTATGTTTCATTTTAACCTTATGTTATATAATTAACATATATCCGGCATATGCTATTGACATCTAGTATTATTAACAAAACGCAAAGATGCGTGGTTAAATACTATTATTATTTACTATAAAATTCTTAAGTATAAATATCAGAGGCACACTCTCTCAACTTCCCCCAACATATACTCTAAAGCTAGAAACCAATGGGTAAGAATATCCCAATGATACATCATATGTTTTGCCTAAAGATGAAATGTAGGATTATAAATAAGTTCTAAAAGTTGGCGGGATTTTCCATCTGCCAGTTACGTTCGACTTCATATATGGATTTTGTAATTGTTGGTTGCAAATACATCGTCCGTGGGGATGGTTTTTTGTATGTAAACTATAATATACATAACTTTACAACATTAATTGTAAAATGTATAGTGTTTTTGAAAAAAATTTTTAATTATTCTATTTATAGTATAATTTTTATATCTGGAGTGCTAATTGTATCACAATTACACCATATCACACACACGACCCTGACGTGATAGTCATAAGATAGGTATGATCCCCTCACAGGCTTTCCATAATATTCAGCAAGCTCTGGTAGCTATCAACATCGTGGTAAACCACCTTACTGTTAGACATTTCATTGAACAACTTTTTAGCACAAGAAATCTTCGCTTGCTCTATCGGTCTAAGATTAAGTGTTTCCATTGTACCTTTGGTTTCAGCAACAAAAAATATGTGCTTAACTGTCCCCTCATAAAAGGCGATTGCCCAGTCAGGAGAATAATTACCTACTGGAGTAGGAATTTGAAAAGTTCTCGGAAGTTTCGCATAAACACATACTTCTTCCGCTGCATCCAAATCTTCTGCAAATCTTCTCTCGATACTCTTTTCTGCCGAACCATCAGTAAATACGTAATCCTGAATTGCTTTCTTTGCAAGGAATGCCTTATTAAAACTCTGTGTATTCTTTTCGGCTGTAAAAATTGTGCTATCGTATTCCCCATCAATCGTATCATATGAAATATGTTCAACAATCATTGTAGCTTTCTGCTCATTGATAAGCCTGATAACCTTTGTGATAAATTCTTCTGGATTATTCTTAAACATATATAACTTATCAGCTCTGATTCCTTGCAGGATTGCTGACACGGTTTTACGGATAAGAGTCGTTCCCTCAGCTACCTTGCCGATGAGATCATACTTAATCTGACTTGTTTCTGCGTGTTTTAGCGTTTGTGTCCTTGTCTTTTCTCCGGTAAAGGAAGCTCCACGCTCAACCTCATACTCATTCATTTCTGCTTTTTGGCGACCAATGGTTGTTGTATACTGAAGGTTAGAAACAAAAAGCTTTTCATCAATATGGGCGATTGCCTTCTTAATCAACTCATCACTATCAAACTCAACCGTATAGGCATACTTATGGTTAATTTCACGCCATAATGTCTGAAATTCTTTCTTTGCATTTAATATATCTGTAATCATATTTTTATGAGGAGCTGCTCTTTCAATTTGCATCAGACGCTCCTGTTTTTTTCTGCCAAATAATATTTGATACAAAAGAGTTGTTCCCAAATACCTCATCACATATTTTCTTGAGATTTGCCACTTCATTATCATCAATACTAATAAAAATAACCCCATCATCGCTTAGCAAATCCTTTGCCAGCTTCAGCCTTGGATAAATCATATTCAGCCAGTCGGTGTGAAAACGTCCGTTGCGCTCGGTGTTCTGCACAAGCCGATTTCCCTCATCATCAAACTGTCCACTATTTTCAAGATATTCCTCTGCACTCTGAGAAAAATCATCGGCATAAACAAAGTCATTTCCCGTGTTATATGGTGGGTCTATATAAATCATCTTGACTTTACCAAGATAGGTTTCCTGCAAAAGCTTAAGTACTTCCAGATTATCGCCCTCTATGTAGAGGTTTTCGGTTGTGTCAAAATCAACGCTTTCTTCTCTGCAAGGACGCAATGTCTTATTTATAGGAGCATTTGCAAGAAGAACAGACTTTTTCTTGTCAGGCCACGTAAACTGATAGCGTTCCTCACGCCCGTCAACAACCTTGCAGTTAATCTCCTGCATAAGCATATCCTTATCAATAGCACGAACAACCTCACCATTTTCGTCAATGGTTTCAGTCACTGCGTTAGGGAATAATTCCGCCAGTTTTTCAAAATTTTCATCAGCTTTGTTTGGTGTGTGCATTTTCAGCTTGTCCATTGATTAACTCCTCCTATTACTGTTTTTTATTTTGAATCCATAGTATCAGTTAAAAGTTTAAAAAAAATCATAATAGCTTCTTAAAGCAAATTCAAATTATTCTTTTGTAATTTCCTTTTATATACATATGTTTACTTGTTCCCATAAATCTTTTACTGACTTGCTACCTCTTTTTCAATGTTTTTAAATAACACTTCTAATTCATCATTATATAGTATTGATTTAAATATTGTTGATTGTAATCTTTCTTGTTGCAATTCATTTAAACTAAATTTTTATTATTATCCAATAAATTTTGTTTTCTTACAAATCATCAAATTACTAGTTATCGTTTACTTTTCGTATGTAGAAATTATACCACAAAAAAGAAAGAATACAAGCACATTTTGTGATATGACAGATATGTAATTGAGCAAATGCTTAATGCAGGTAAGAAAATGTCAGATATAATCGATGTTATCGGCTGTTCGGAGAAAACATTGAAAAGAGAAATTAAACGTGAAACATGGGAATATTTAGATGGAAGCACTTATAAAATTAAACCTAAATATTCGTGGGATGTGGCACAACGAAAGCACGATGAAAAGTAAACGGCATAATTCGAAGGTTCTTTCCTAAAGGCACTGATTTTAGCAAAATCAGCCTAAGGCGAATTCAATATGTCGAAGACTGGATAAACAACTATCCAAGGAAAATTTTAGGTGGTATCAGTGCAAATTTTATGGTAAAACAAATATGCCCTCTTAGGGGCTAAACGCCCCTGCAGGGCAGGCGTACCCCATTTTAAAACTATATCAGGAAGAGGACAATTAAAGTTACAAGTCAATATGATGGAAAGTTTGTTATAACAACTTCAAGTAATAGAGATAAAACTATAAGTCCTGCTATAATAAGGGTTTATGATGTTTTAACAGGAGAAAAGGTCAAAGAATATGAAACCGAAAGCTGCAAATCTGTAGAGATTGAAGTAAAAGGCGATTATATTTATTATCAAGTAATTCTTTATAATGGAGAAAATTTATATACCAAACTATATAGAATAAAATACAGATAATCGTTCTTTAACATTGCACAATTTTACAAAGAAAACTTGTTAATTTATACAAAAAATTGATATTTAATTGACAAACATTAGGGGAAGTGGTAAGATTGTATTGATGTTTAAGAGAAATAATACTTTTGCTGCGTAGGAGCATTTTATGAAAAACAATTTTAAAAAAACTTCAATGCTGCTTTAATATCGATTTTACTTTTATCAATCTCCTCGTGTCAGGATAACACCGGTTCAAATATAAGCTCGGGCGGGGAAAACTCGCCCGACTTTGTCGATTCTTCAATTAATGACAATTCTGATAATAATTCAGATAGTGTTAAGGTTGAAAAAATAGAACTGGAGGATACTATTATAAATACTTCTGTGATTTTGGGATTTATAGATGATAATATAATTGTTGAGCATGATAAAATTGTTAAGTCTGATGGAACTGCTTTTAACGAAAGAACAATTATAAATGTAAACGATGGTAAAACAGTGGGAAAAATTAAAGTGAAAAGGACATTGCAAGATAATATTAGTATTGGTAAGGATGAAATTTATATTTGCACTGATGATACCTCTCAAAGTGGAATAGAAATACTCACGGGAAAACTATCTGTTTATGATAAAGATTATAATTATATTAAGGAGTATAATCTTCCAAAAAAAGATGATTTTCCAGAAAAATTTTTTATGAGCTTTGATGAGGAAAAGGTTCTTTATGAAAAGCGAGATGGTTCTTTTTATATATATGATGCTGAAAGCGATAAAGATATGAGTATTAATTTGCAACCATATCTTAATGCACCGAGGGAAACTGCATATTTTGAGCTTCCTATTATTATGGATAATAAAATTTGGGGAAATAGACGAGTAAACCGTGGTGAGGACGATGATGATAGAGTTGGTGTTTTTGTATATGATATTGATAACGACGAATATTTGAAATTTGATAAGCTAGGCACTGGAAGTATAAGTGTTCAAAATGGTAATGCACTGTGGAGAAACGAATATCAAGACATGGCTTTTACAATTTTGTCCGATGAGCTGCTTGTCTATTTAGACGAAACAAATGAATTTATCTTACATAAATTCGAAGACGCATACGAGACAATGACAGCAGAGTTGTCCGATGATGGTAAATATATAGTTACTTGTTCACCAGTAGATGAGGGTGTAGATGAGGACGTAGATGACGGCGTGATTGATTATGATGGTTTAATTGCTATACATGTGTATGATGTAAAAACAAAAGAGCTTATTATGGATTTGCCACCTTTTAAAGCACTTGACTATGCATTTTTTATGCATGATAATTATGTATATTATTTTGTCACCAATTTTGGCAAAATAGGAGAAGATTTATTCAGAGTGAAAATCTTTGATTGATTAGTATTATTTTATTTATGATAATTTGGGAGGACATATGAAAAGGACATTTAAAAAATTAATCTTGCTTACGACAACGACAGCTATACTTATGCAATTTTCAGCCTGCTCTAATGAAGAAAGCTCAATATCAGTGCCACAGACAATTGCTGAAAATCCGCTTGATACATCAAGCACTCAAAGCACTGCCGACCCAAATGCCTTTGACTTACAAAGAGATTTTATGCCATATCAATCGGGTGGCATTAGTTTTGGCGATGCTGTACCGGAAGAAATAATTTATAAAGGCGGAGAAATAACGTTTGAGCTGGAGCTGGGATTAGACAAGTCTAGCGAATATAAGAGTGAAGAGGGCTTTTTTGTTTATTTAGCGGGAGTGCCTCAAAAGGTTTCGATAGATGGTGGAAAGACATACAGTGATATGGTTTCTGTCAGCCTAGAGCCGGGGGAAAGTGAAAAGGTTACATTTCAGTTTACTCCATATGTTCTTGAAAAGGATAAGGATAAGGACACACTAACGCTTGTTGTAAATGATATTTTTAACCCATCATATAAAGCCAGAGAAGAATATCCCTCATATGGAAATGCACATAAGGGTGGTGCTGTTATTATAAGAGATATAAAAGCTGAGTCACCTTTTAATGTGGTTGAGTATGAGCTGCCCTTAACGCCCACTGATGATTTTCAGTCAACCGATAGCTTGAAGAATGAATGGGATGGGAGTATTTCAAGCGTTGTTACTAATTTTGATTTAGAAAATAAAAATATAGTTTATTCTGAGGATGATGGAAAGGTAAAAAACTCATTATTATTTTATTTAGATGATGAAGAAAAAGACAACCTATATTATGTATATTTTTATAAAAATCATGAAATGGTTGATGTAAATGGGCAAAAGGGACTCCTTATTACACAAAAGACTGACAAGCTTAATGCTGTGCCTTTTGAGATTGACGGCGTGGAAAAGGGCGATCAAATATATGCGATGATTGTATCACCAGAGAGGCTGGAGTCGCTTTCAAGCATGGGCTTTAAAGTTGATACTATGCTAGTAATAGGAGATGTTTCTCAAAAATCAGAGTAAGCTTATTTAAAAATTTAATTAAATTTTAATGGATAGAGTCAGTTTAATATATGTCAAAATGCTTTAATTGTTTTGACATTTAAAACTGACCTTTCCTTTAGATTTTTTTGTAGACTTGTATATGAAAGGACATAAAATGCAGCTCGTACTTAAAAATATAAATAAGACTTATAAAAAAGGTGCAAAAAAGGCTCTTGATGGTTTTTCTGTTACCTTTAATAAAGGCATTTATGCACTTTTAGGGCCGAATGGCTCGGGAAAATCGACTTTGATGAACATTATTACAGGAATTATTCCTAAGGATAGTGGAAATATTGAGTTTTATGAAAATGATGAGCCTAAAAGTTATGCAAATAGCATAGGGTTTTTGCCGCAAAATCAGGATTATTACAACAACTTTACGGCACTTGACTTTATTTTATATATGATGGTATTGAAAAAATATAATCCTGAGGATAAAAAAGCTTATGCAAATAAAATTTTAAACAGCGTAAATCTGATTAATGAAAAGGATAAGAAAATAGGTGCTTTTTCAGGAGGAATGAAGCAAAGGCTGGGAATCGCACAAGCTTTAATAGGAGAACCAAAAATAATAATATTTGATGAACCCACAGCAGGACTTGATCCTAAGGAGCGTGTGAGATTTAGAAATGTTTTAGCAGGAATTTCAGAAAATAAGATAATAATTATTTCAACTCATATAGTATCGGATGTATCTGTTATTGCAAAGGAAGCAGTGCTTTTATCAAAGGGAAAAGTGCTAAAAACCGGCACACAAAAAGAGCTTTGCAAGGAAATGCAGGGTAAGGTATGGCGAGTAAAATGTGATTATCCCACGGCTATGCTGTTTATGACGAAATATAAGGTCAGCAGTATTGTGGAGGAAGATGGCGAGTATTCTTTAAGGCTGCTCAGTAAAGAAAAGCCCACAGAAAATTGTGAAAATGTGCCACCTGTTCTTGAAGATTTATATTTATATGAATTTGG
The DNA here is from genome assembly GCA_012518465.1 of Clostridiales bacterium. Lineage (GTDB taxonomy): Bacteria > Bacillota > Clostridia > Oscillospirales > Ruminococcaceae > JAAYSD01. The sequence goes on along the minus strand of JAAYSD010000067.1, from coordinate 8,620 downwards.
AGAGGAAGAGGGGTTATGACGCTGATAGGCTATGAATTTAGAAAAACTTTATATAAGAAAATTATATTAGTTTTTTTGCTATTGTTTACAATTGTAAATTCATATAAAATTTATGAGGGCGGGAATAAAAAGCCTGCTGATATTGGATATAAAAATTATAATGGGGGATTTGAGGAAGCTTTTCAAAAAATTTATCCCAAAATACAAGGCGAAATGTCACAAGAAAAAATAGATTTTATAATCGCAGAAAAAAATAGATTAGGAACTTTAGTGGCTAATAAGGAATATGATACGCAGAACATTAATCCGGATACATATACGGGCTATATTTTCGGAGATTATAATTTTTTTTCTGATGTTGTATATAAACAATATAACTATACCTTTACCTATCCAAATACTATTGTAGAAGTATATAATAAGGCAAGTGAAAATATAGAGTTTTTTAAAAAATATAATAATGCTTTTGAGGTGGATAAAAACACAAAAATTAAGACCTTGTTGTTTAATAGAGAGATAAAGGAATTTAAAAATGTGCAAAACTATCCACTTATTTTTGAATATCAATTTTCATCTCTATTAATAATGCTGATGATAATTTTAGTATGTTCGCCGATTTTTTCAGAAGAGTATGCGACGGGTGTAAGCCGCTTAATAAAAGTGTCAAATAGACAGAGCAGCATATATTTTTCCAAGCAGATTGTTGCAGCTGTATTTACTTTTGTAATTACACTGTGGTTTTTTCTGTCTGATTTTATTACCTTTAAAATTATTTATAAGCTTGATGGAGTGACAAATCCTATTTACTCAATCATAAAGTATCAGTATTGCCCTATTAATACAAGTATTTTAGGTGCATTAATGATTTCTTTTTTGTTTAAACTGTTGTTTTTCATGATTTTTACACAGGCAGTGCTTTTGATTTCCTCCTATGCTAAAAGCAATGTGGTGTCCGTAGGTCTTTCCACATTATTATTAATGCTAGTGATTTTTATAAATGACATTGTACCCGCAAGGGTTAATCCGGTTGGCTTAATTGTATCAGATAATTATTTTGAAATTTTTGATTATGTAAATGTGTTTGACCGTGCTGTTATGAGCTTGAGTTTCACTGTTATTATTTCTGTTTTGCTTTTGGCATTGTTGTTTGTATGCAATACAGCCAGAAGGAGGAAGATATGAGATATGAATTTAAAAAGCTGATTAATACAAAGTATTTGATAATATTTATCATAATTATTGCAGTGAAAATTATTAATTTAGTACAAACAGATAGTGAATCTATTTTAGGAGATAGTGGCTTATCTTTTAATTTGTCAAATAATAATAAGGTAATTTACGATGAATATAAGAATATATTTAAAGGTGAAATTACTGACGAAAAAATGGACAAAATAGAAGAGGAAAAAAAGCAGATTGAACAAGCGCTTGATAAAGAAAGTAAAGCTTATGAAAAATTAGTTGATAAAGAAATTACATATAGTGAATTTGCTGAAAATATAGCAGAATTACTGCCGTTAACAAGTAAGGAAAGTGCCTTTGAGGCTTTTTATGAGGATTATAAAATACTTTTAGATGATAGGGAAAATCGTTATATTATAAATGAAGATAATGTTTCTATGCATTATGAAAAAACGGAATATTTACTTTTGCTTTTTATATTTGTTGTGATTGCTGTGTTTTTTACGAGAGAACAAAGCAGTAAAATGGAGTTTCTTTTGAAAACCACTGAAAATGGAAGAATAAAGGCAGCCTTAAGAAAAATTGCCGCAGCTTGCCTGCTTGTTATTGCTTTGTGGGCAGTATTTTTGTTGATAGAACTTGTTGAAATATTTATAAGATTTGGTGCTGATGGGCTGATGTATCCGCTGCAATCCTTGGGAAGATTTAGATACAGTAGGTTTAATTTAAGTATTTTAGGCACATTTTTGCTTATTCATGGGCTAAAGCTTGTTGGATACTTGTTTTTCACTGTTTTAATAAGTGCTTTTGCAGTACTCTTCAGAAATGTTATAGCTACAATATTCACGCCTGTGAGTATTAGCTTTATTGTTATTTATTTTTGGGGTGATAGTATGCAAAAATATCTTTCTCCTTTGGGACTTGCGGCAGCAAACAGATATTTTGCCGGTGATGTTTATGCTCTTGGTTTTTTAATGTATGAAGAGCTGCCATATTATTACCTTCCTTTAGCCTTGGGCATAAGTGCCTTTTGTATAATTTTATGTATAGGAATAATTTTATTATCGTACAGAACGTGTTTAAATAGTTCTAAATTTATAAAATATTCAGCTTTAGCAGGAATGTTAGGACTTTGCTTAATGCTAAGTGGTTGTTCAGGTGATGATAATGAGGGTGGTACTTTATTTGTAAATGCTCAAAGCGATTTAGGCTTAGAAATTGAGAATAACGGATATATTTATACCACTTATGATAAAAATAATGATGAAGAGTCAGATGAAAATAAAATTGTTCGTACTGATATTAAAACAGGAGAAAGTGAGGTTATTACCAGAGATTTTACGAGGGGGAAGAAAAACCCGTATAATATAGCGTTTATTGACAATGACTATATTTATTATTTTGCCGATTATTCTAACTTGATAAGAACGAGCCTTGAGGACTTCAGCAGTGAAACAATTTATACTCTTAAAAGCTCAAACTATGAGGTTAAGTATTTTGGGCTTTATACTGATGTTTATAAGAGCAGGAGCATTGTAGAAATAGAATGTGTTTTTGCTTATGGTAAAGATGTTTATTTTATAGATGGGAGCGGAAGCTTGTACATTATAAATCCTATTACTAAAAAAGAAAAATTGATTTTGTCCGATGATGTTCCCAAAAATGCGGTTTCCTTTGATGGCGAAAGCATTTATTATATTAACAATATGTATCAGCCCATGAAATGGAATTTGAAAGAAACTTCACCTACAATAATTTCAGAAAATTATTATAAAAACATAAAGATTGATGATGAAAATATATATCTTTCAATGGATGGGAAAACAGATACAATCCCTATAAGATAAAATATCATTAAGCCATTAAAAAATAGATAAAAAACTGCTGTTGCTATTGATTTTCCGATAAAAATATGTCACAATATAGATGAAGTATAAAATAATATCGGAGGCACTTTGTGGCGAGATTTATGAATTTTAAGGGAGAGTATAAGGGACTTTCCCAGCGGCAGGTGGAAAAAAACATAACTTTATATGGTATAAACTCAGATTATGCAGCTGAGAGGAAGAGAGATTCCTTTAGCTTTTTAAAGATGTTTTTAAATCCTTTGTTTATCTTTTTAGCACTAGCGTCGGTTTTTTACGCTTTAGACGGAACTATGCATTTGTCGGTTATTTGCATGATACTTGCTGTTATTTGTGCTGCATTTGATGCATATAGGATTATTTACCTTGAGGGGCTTTTAAACTCTGTTACAAGCTCTATGGAAAACAGTTATAGAGTTGTTCGTGATGAAAACATCGTTCTTGTAAGTAAGGACGAGCTTGTTCCTGATGATATTTTAATTATTCAGGGGGGAGAAAATATTCCTGCTGATGCTTTTTTGCTGGAAGTAAGAGGACTTACTGTTGATGAAGGCATTTTTACGGGAGATAATCAGCCAATAGAAAAAACCGTCGGCATCGATAATGAAAATGAGCTGAAAAGGACAATGATATACAGCTCTACAAGGGCAGTTAGTGGCAGTGCAATATGCAGGATAACAGCAACGGGCATGGATACAAAAAGATATATGCAGTATGGTGCTTTGCCCACCCCTGCTAAATATACTCCGGTTACTGAACAAATTGCGAGAAAATCCGGTGTAATAATATCATTTGTAGCAGCTCTTGGTTTTGCTATTAGCTTAGCTTTACTTTTAGCTAAGGGAATGTCCTTGCCAAGTGCAGGCGAAATAGCTTGTATCACAGCACTTGTATTTTCCCCTATAAAAATCAGCAGTATTATTCGCACCTATTATATTCTAGGTGCTATATCTTTGTTTAAAAAACAAGCAGTAGTAAAAAGCTTGGAAACTATCGATAATTTAAACTCAATGAGTATGCTTTGTGTAAATAAAGCAGGCGGAATAATAAAATTAAAATCAGAGATACAGGATATTCATGCAAAAAATCATGAGCTTTTGATTAATGTAGCTTCACTATCTTGTGATATGACATCTCAAAACAATGTCGAGCAGGCTGTAAAAATCTACACCACATTTCAAAATGCTGATACGTCGGAGGAATTTAATAATGAAAGGCTTTGTGCTTATCCTTTTTCAGCAGAAAGCAGAATTTCAGGCAATCTATGGCTTGTAAAAGGTACTAGGCTTTTGTGCATAAAAGGTGCGCCTGAAACGATTTTCCCCCTATGTGATTTTGAAGGGAACGATTTGTTTGAGGCTCAGCAAAGCTGTTCAAATGCCGCAAAGGATGGATTGAGTGTAATTGCTGTTGCTTTTGCAAAGCTGGATACAGATGATATTCCTAAATCTTTATTTGGGATAAGGTACTTATATGCGGGACTTTTATCATTTAAAAATGAGGTAAAGGAATCTGTCCCCTTTGCTATAAGACAATGTCAAAAGGCAGGAGTTAAGGTAGCTATGCTTACGGGTGATAGTGCGGATACAGCAGCTTTTATAGGTAATATAATTGGGATTAAGACGCAGAGAGTTATTACAGGCTATGATATTGAAAGTGCTGAAAAAAACAATGAGACTCTTGATTTAAGAGGAGTTGAAATATTTGCAAGGATTACGCCGTCGCAGAAAATAAAGCTCATAGCTATGCTTAAATCAGGGGGAGAAAAGATTGCAGTAATTGGAAAGGATGTGTCAGATGCATTATATTTGCAAAACGCTGATGTGGCAATATCAAGCCTTTCTTCTAGTACTGGTGCTGCACTTGATGCATCTAATTTATTACTTAATGATGATAATTTATTAAAAGTATCCGATACGATAAAGGAATCTAGAATTATACATTTTAATATAAAACGCAGTGTTTCTCTTGTTATATCACTGATACTTGCGATGGCTTTTGCGGTGATTTTACCATGGTCATTAGGCTTTGAGCCTGCCTTTAGTGTGATTACAACAGGTGTTTTGCAAGCATTAATTGTACCCTTAGTAGTGCTTTCATACGGATTTTTAAAGTATGATTCTAAGCTTGAAATAAGCACTTCTAAATATATTAGAAGCAAGACTGTTAATAAAAGGTTTTTGGCTAAGGCTGTTTTACAAGGTGTGGTTTTAGGAATAGGAACAGCACTTGCTTATATTATTTCATATAAGGACAACGCTGCCGAGGCTAGAGGATTGATATTTTTAATGTACGTGTTGTCTTCAGTTTTATTAATGTGGGAAAATCAATTTTCACTAGCTACTGCATTTAAGGGCTACCCTAAAAAAAGCACAGGTTCATTGATTATTAGCAGTGGTATTGTTTTGATAAGCATGATGATTTCCTTTACGCCAAAGCTTGCGGGGATTTTTGGGTTTTCAGCTTTGGGGTTTTCAGGGTTTTTAGTCGCTTTAGGCTTGTCATTAGTCCTAACTCTATGGTGGGGATTAGTTGAAAGGAAAAGCAAATCAAAGGCAATTTAAAATATATAAAGTAAAGGCGTGATAAGAATATGAAAAAATTAAAACTTACAGCAATTTCCATAGCGGCAGGGCTTGTTTTAACAGCCTGTAAGCCAACTGTCACCTATCCACAGAGCAGCAAAGGTGAACAAACTGAAAGTACAGCTGCTAAAAGCACCACTGCAATAACAACGCAGACACAGGCACCTGAAAAGGTGGAGGATAAGGTAGTAAAATTTACTGCTGTTGGAGATAATCTGATACATAGTAATATTTACAATCAAGCAAGTCAAAGGGCAGAAAATGAGGGAGAATATGATTTTTCCTATATATATAAAAGTGTTGAGCATATTATAAAGGCTGCTGATATAGCTTTTATCAATCAAGAAACTATTGTGAATGATTTGTACAAGCCCTCAGGGTATCCGAGATTCAGCACACCTACTGATATGGGAGAATGCTTGGAAAGCTTAGGCTTTGATGCCGTGTCTATTATCAACAATCATACTCTTGATGTTAATGAGGACGGGCTTTTAAATTCGCTTGATTATTGGGAATCAAAAAAGGACATGACTGTATTTGGTGCATATAGGAATCAAGCAGATATGGATAATATCAGAACTATCGAAAAAAATGGCATAACCTTTGCTTTTGTTGGTGCAACAGAGCATACTAATGGACTTAAATTAAAGTCTGATTCAGAAATAAAATTGCTTTATATAGGAGAAGATGATGAAGAAATAAAGGCACAGCTGCAAAAGGCAAGGAAAGTAGCTGATGTTGTGGTTATGGCACCACATTTTGGCATAGAAGTGAGTGACCAGATTTCTGATTTGCAAAAAGAGTATTCTAAAAAATTTGCTGATTGGGGGGCTGATGTTATACTTGGAACTCAGCCACATACTATTCAGCCGATTGAAATTATTAAATCTGAGGATGGCAGAGATGTCTTGCTCTTTAATTGCTTGGGAAACTTTATTTCATCAATGACTACTAATGCAAGGCTTTCTATTATCGGCATGATAGGACAATTTACTGTAATAAAGAATGGTGAAACAGGAGAAATAACATTTTCAGATATTGCGGGAATACCGATTATAAGCTATTATGGTAATAACTTTAACGATGCTAAAATAGTCTTATACAAGGATTTTACCGAGGAAATGCTAGAAACCCATGGAGCGAGAAAATATGACAATATTACTAAAGAATTTTTAGATAATCAGATTAATGATATTTTAAAGGATTATATAAAGCTTGACATAGATACATAAAAGCTTTAAAATAGAAGTGTAGAATAAAAAGAAAAGGATAGATAAGTTGGAAAACACAAAAGAAAATAGATTAGGCACTCAGCCAATTGGCTCGTTGGTGCTTTCAATGTCAGCGCCAATTATGATTTCTATGCTTGTGCAGGCTTTGTACAATATTGTTGACACTATTTATGTAACTCAATATGCACAAACAGCCCCAGAAAGCACGGAAATGTATATTAATGCTACTGCTTATGCTATGCCGGTGCAATTTTTAATGATAGCTATTTCCGTAGGAACAAGTGTAGGGATGAACTCACTGCTTTCTCTCAAGCTAGGACAAAAGGACAATAAATCAGCAGAAAAAGCAGCGGGAAATGGTTTGCTTTTAATGGTTATAAGCTCGGTTTTTTTCATACTGGCTGGAATGTTTTTAACGGAGCATATTGTAGGGTTTCAAACAACTAATCAAGAGGTGCTTGAGCTGTCAAAGGGTTATACATCGATAGTCATGATATTTTGCACTCCTTTATTTATACAAGTATGCTTTGAAAGAATATTGCAGGCAACGGGAAATTCCTTTTACAGCATGATTGTTCAGGGTGTTGCTGCTATAATTAATATTATACTTGACCCTGTTTTAATCTTTGGCTATGGTATTTTCCCAGAGCTTGGTGTTGATGGTGCTGCTATTGCAACGGTTTTTGCACAATTTTGCGGTGCTGTAATTGCAATAATTATTACAAAGGTTAAGGTCAAGGAAATAAATATAAAGGCTAGTGATTTTAAGCCTGATTTTAAAATTATAAAGGAAATATATCATGTTGGTATACCCACTGCTATTATGCAGTCGGTCGCCTCATTTATGCTGATACTTATGAACTTTATTTTAAAGGCTTCTCCTCTGGCTTATCAATCAGCCTTGGGCGTTTATTTTAAGATACAGAGCTTTGTGTTTATGCCTGTATTTGGTTTGAACAGTGGACTTATACCTATTATTGCCTATAATTTTGGGGCAAGGAAAAAAGAACGCATTGTAAAATCCTTGAGAGCGGGTATGCTTTTTGCTTTTATAATAATGGTTTTTGGCACAATTATAGTAAATGTATTTGCAGAAAATCTTATGATGATGTTTAAGCCTAGCGATGAGCTATTGGCAATAGGCTCTGATGCTTTTAAGAAGATTAGCTATTCATTTATTTTTGCCGGTGTGACTATTTCGTTTTCATCAGCTTTTCAAGCATTAAGAAAAGCACAATATAGCATGATTATATCAATTATTAGACAGATAGGGCTGCTAGTACCAGCCGCATATATTATTGTTAAATTTTTTGCTGTGGAAAATGTTTGGTATTCCTTTATTATAGCAGAGATACCTGCTTTTGTGCTTGGGATAATTTTAGTAAAACGCTTGATGAAGAATACTGTAAATACTATTGAGGCTTAGTGCCACATAGATTTTGGAGGGAGTGGTTTATATTAAAATCCTTATTACAACAGATTTATACAAGCCGTCTGTAAACGGGGTTGTGACGTCAATTACTAATTTAATTGAGGAAATTGAAAAATATGGGCATGAAGTAAAGGTGCTTGCTATTTCTGATAGGAAGAGAAATTATGTTGATGGAAATACTTATAATATAAAATCAGTACCTTTGAGGCTGTATCCCACCACAAGATTTCCAGTAACTTTTGCACGCAGATATTTAAAGGAGATAGTTGAGTGGCAGCCTCATATAGTCCATAGTCAGTGTGAGTTTTTCAGCTTTGAATTTGC
>JAAYSD010000066.1 GCA_012518465.1 Clostridiales bacterium | reverse complement strand
TTGTACTTATATTTAAAACCTTCTAGTACTGCATAGCCTAATCCATACACTTCTTTAAAAGGATATTGTTTTTCTTCTAAAACATCAAATATAGAATTGTGTTTTAGACCTTTAAAGTAAAAAACTAGCCAAATCAAAAGGGAAAATAGTCCAAAAGACATTATCACTATATCAAGTGCAGATAAACTTAGCATATTCGTTCCCACCTTATAATTTGATATTTAAAACGGACTTTCCCATAAAATACGCAACCACAAATATTATCAAGCTCAAAGTAGTAGATATAATTCCTGTTGGGGTAACAAAATTTTTTGCAAACTCCGGACTCATCAATTTAATTATTAAGATTAAAATTATGGGCATTACAATCATAATATTTTGTTCTAGCTTGTTAGCAGTTACTAATGTTTCTATATCTTCAGAAATTTCCATCTTATCACTTAAAATACTATGAGTGTTTCGAATGACTTCTTTTATATTTCCGCCTTTTCTATAACTAGTCTTAAAAACATTGGCAAAGCTCTTAATATCATCATTACAACTGCGTTTTCCAAAATCCTCAAGCAATTCTTCAATTGCAACATTATTTTGCATACCTGAAATTATTACCTCTAGCTCTTTTAATATAAAAGCATCTGACTCATACTGAATTTTTAAATCATTATAAGCACTTAAAAAGGATTCATTTATATTTTTTCCTACACCAAGTGATGTGTTAAAAGCATCCAGCATATCTCTAAATTGATTGCTTAATTGCTTTTGTCTTTGCAGAACTATTGACTCCCTTCTGATAGGTACAAAAAGCTTTCCAGCAATTATGCCTGTTATACTAGGAATAATGATATTTAAAATCCAAGTAAGCTTTGTTGGCTGATCAAATTCATCCTTACCTATTCCACCATAAAACAAATATCCAACAGCTGCACCCGCTAAAAAAGCTATAATAAAATACATAGCCTTTTCTGTAAACTTCATATTATACACCCTATAGTTATATGTAGGCATATTTGTTGCTGAGGTATAATATTGCGGTTCATTAATTTTTTTTTGCTTTTTTTCTTTTTTTGACATTATAACCACCTTAAATCTCTGCTTTAACCCCAGAAATCTGAAGCTTAAAATTTTTCTTCATTTTATTGCTTGTCCTTTTTAGTGAGCCAGAAACCTTATGTAACGTGCTGTTTTCATCTTCCTCAAAAACAAATAATGGATTAAGAATGATTTTACCTTGTTTATAACCGACCACTTCTGTTATTTCCACTGTCTTTCTCGACTTATCTCTCAACCTAGAAAGATGTATAATAATATCTACTGCTGAGGCAATTTGTTGCCTGATAGCTTCAAGAGGCAATCCTGCTGCTCCCTGTAAGACCATTGTTTCAAGACGACTTATCATATCTACTGTTGAATTGGCATGTCCTGTCGATAAAGAACCATCATGCCCTGTGTTCATAGCTTGTAGCATATCAATTGCCTCTCCGCCACGTACTTCTCCAACAATTATACGTTCCGGTCTCATACGCAATGAAGATTTAATTAAATCACGAATTGTAATTTGCCCAGAGCCAGATGCATTCGCATTTCTTGTTTCTAAACTCACAAGGTTTTCAACACCCTCAATCTGCAATTCAGCCGAATCTTCTATTGTAATAACACGTTCATCCTTAGGTATATAGTTAGATAAGGCATTTAAAAAGGTTGTTTTTCCTGAGCCAGTACCGCCACTAATAAAAATATTATATTTTGCTCTTACAAGCAGTTGCAGTTTTTCTGCTATCTCTTTTGATATAGAGCCATATTCAATTAATTTTTCAATTGTCATTGGTGTTTTAGAAAACTTACGAATTGTAAGAGTAGGACCACACAAAGCTATAGGTGGCAAAACCACATTTACTCTTGAACCATCAGGAAGCCTAGTATCGCATATTGGATTTGCTTGATTAACCTCACGCCCAGCTAATCCTACTATTCTTTGTATTATATCTTCCAGCTTTCTTTGACTTTCAAATTTTTTATCCAGCTTTAATAAATGCCCATTTTGCTCTATAAAAACATTTTCAGGCCCATTTATCATAACCTCTGTTATACTATCATCCTTTATTATGGAATCAAGAAGTCCAAAACCTCTTATAGAGCTATAGACCTGCTCAACTATGGAAACCCTTTGCTCAATAGGGCAATACTGACCTACTAAATGTTGTTCAACAATCTCTTCTATTTTTTGATGTAAATCATCGTCGTTTATTTGGTTTAGTAGCACATTTTCAGCAACATATTGTTTTATTTTCAATACAAAGCTTTGCTCTTGCTCAAAATTCATAGCTTATACCCCTCATTAAATATTATCAAACATTTGCATTTGTGATATTTTTTCTAAAACTTGCTTTGTTGTAGCGTGTTCATATCTTGGAGTACCGCCGATATTTTTTATTTCAATATCATCAATAATTCTGCTGCTTTTACTACTAAATTTATTATAGACTAAAGAAATCCTATTAAGCAGCGATATTTCATCATCCTTTTCCAATATAGATAAGGCATGAAGAGCACGTTTTATCTTATAATTTGATATTTCAGAGCCATCACCTGTCCAAATAACGGAATCTGCCTGCCTAAAAAGATTTAATGAGTCATTGTCTAGTCCAAAATCCAAATCCAAAATAATGCAATCATAGGAGCTGGATAATTTCACCTGAGAAATAAGCCTTATCATCTCTTCAGTACTAAATTCCAGCATATCTAGTGCAATTTTAGGCTGTGAGTAAAAGAACACTCCATTTTGATCCTGCTTAAGACAACTTTCTAATTTGATTGAAAGATTAGATTTCTTGCTTTTTAACGCAAAAATTATATCACTCATATCAAATTGTCCTTCTGCTTGAAAAAAAACATCTGTTAAGCCACACTTTTCAAAATTAAGATACAAGGTTTTTTTACCTTGACCTGCAAAACGAAAAGCACAAGCTGCCGCCATTGTAGAACTGCCAACTCCACCTGAAGGTGCAGTGAAAGCAATTGTTTTACATGAATCATCACCTATTTTTAAGCTAGCAATGCTCCCTGCGTTTTCAGAATATATACTTAAAATTTGTCTATATATCAAATCAACCTTTTGAAATCTGCAAATTGCATGCTGATCTTTAAAAGTTTCAATATCTGCTGAATCAACAAAGTAGGCAAATCCACATCTTTTCGGAATTTCACTTATATTTATTTCAAAAACATCGCTTGCGATAAAAACATCTATACGCGAGTTTTCTAGCTCTTCCAAAGCATTATTTAATTTAGTAAAGGAATATACTTGAATCTTTTCAGCGTATTTAGTATTAAAAACATTTATAATTCTATTTAAATAAATTATATCATTGTGTAATATTGCTAGCTTTATTTTCATAATCCCCTCCAAGTATTGTTTAATTTATAATATTATATATTTATTTATATTAATTACTATTTTGAAAGCATAAAAAAGTAGCCACCAAAAAACAATGACCATTCCCTCTAATAATATTTTAAATAGTTCCCAATAGAAAATGTAATGTAAAGATTATGTCTTAGACACTAAACAAGAAATTTTAGCTAAGAATGTCATATTAAATTAAAAATACAAATAAATCATAAAAATAACATTAAAATTATTTTATCATTTATTTGTAAATTGGTCAAGTAATATTTTTACATTTTAGGACAAAACAATTGAAAAAATTATATATTTATTTACAATAATACAAATTCAATATAATAATTTCAATATGATAAACTTTCATTAATTATATATAAATAATGAAAATATATACAATATAATTGGAATTATAATCAATATATACATATTGTTATACACTATTTTTCAATTAAAGTCAATAAAGTATATGCAAATTTTACAATTTATTAATAATTAATTATATATTTAGTTATATAAACAAAATCGCAATAGCCATTTTATTTGTATAAAACTTAATTGTTTAACAGTTATTAAGATAAATTTAACCTGTAAATTACATATTAGTGATTATAGATTTTACAATATATGTTTATAATTATATTATCATTGTTGTAAAACAATTAATAAAACAATAAGAAAGGCTTAGGTGAAGATGTGAATAAAAGTAAAATTTTAAAAGCAATATCATTAATTTTAACATCAGTTATTTTTACTATTGGCTTAGTCGGATGCGACTCTAAAAATTCAGAAAAATCAAAAAGTGTAGATGAATCAGCTATAACTAGTAATAATGAAAATGTAAACGCAAATACAAATACTATTAATATCGTATGGTATCCTAATGAATCATCTGATACTCATGCTGAAGTACGTACTGAAGTTGAAAAATTAGTTAAGCAAGCCACCGGAAGAGAAGCAAAAAGCCTAACAACAACAGACTATACAGTAGCTATTGAAGCAATTTCGAGTGGTTCGGCAGATATAGCTATGGCTATGGGGGCAGTAGGTTATATAGAAGCGAAAAACAGAAACCCAGAAATAAATGTTATGTTCACAAATGCCGATTCAAACGGCGAACTTGATGGTGCTAAATATTTCTCTTGGTTGTGTGTACCTGTTGATAAAGTAGAATATTATAAAAGCGGCAGCGAATTTTCTATTGATAATATTAAAGGTAAAAAAATATCTTTTGTTTCTAATAGCTCGACCTCCGGATTTAAAGTACCCACCGCTTCAATCATTGAGCATTTTAAAAACAATAATCTAACACAAGATGACTTACTTCCAGATGGAGAATTTTTCAGTGAAGTATTTTTCGGTCAATCACATCAAGGTTCAGCAATTAATCTCTTAACAGGTAATGTCGACGTTGCTGCATTCTGCGACATAGAATTGCGACCATATATTGAGCTTAAATCTGGAACAGAAAATTCTGTCGGTGCGACATATGCCATAAAATCAGATGCTGATGCCCCATTTAACTCACATTCAGGAAAGGAGTTTACTGTTATTACTAGCACACCTGTTTTCAACGGTCCTAATGTAGTCAATCCTCAAAATTTAAGCTCAGACGAAATCAAAGCTATTACGGATTTATTTACATCAGATGAAGTTGCAAACAACAACAAGATATTCTATGATGGAGATGATAAAACTGCAAAAGGCTTGTATAAAATAAGCTCTAGTAAAGGCTATATTGCCGTAGAAGACTCTTGGTACGATGCATATCGCTAAAAATATAACGAAAAAGGATGCAACAATATGTCTATTGTAGAATTTAGAAATGTAAATAAAATATATAATAAAACAACTAAAGCATTAACTGATGTTTCTTTCTCGGTAGAAAAAGGTGAATTTGTATCTATTATAGGACCTTCAGGTTCTGGGAAATCGACTATACTTCGTTGTATAAATCGTTTGGTTGATGCAACAAACGGGAAAATATTATTTAACGGATATGATGTCAGCTATGCGGGGAAAAGAGAAATTCGTCAGGTACGTAAAAAAATTGGTATGATTTTTCAACATTATAACCTTGTTGAACGCCTCAGTGTAATTGAAAATGTTCTCCATGGGCGACTAGGGCATAAGTCAACTATAAGTGGAATGCTTGGATATTATTCTGAGCAAGAAAAGGAAAAAGCATTTTCCATTATCGAAAAGTTAGGTCTTATTGAGCAAGCATATAAACGCTGTGATGAATTATCTGGAGGGCAAAAACAGCGTGTAAGTATAGCTCGCTCAATTATGCAAGAGCCAAGTCTAATTTTGTGTGACGAACCAATAGCATCGCTTGATCCAAATGCTTCAAAAATTATTATGGATCAATTAAACAACATAAATAAAACCATGAATATTACTTGTATTTTGAATCTTCACCAAGTAGATGTTGCTATGAGGTATTCTCAACGTATAATAGGTCTTACCAGTGGTAAAATCGTGTATGATGGGCCTCCTGAAACACTTACTAAAGAAAAAATATATGACATTTACCAGTCAAATGAAGGTGAGTTGATTACTGATGTTGGTTGAAAAAATGAACATTAATAATCATCTACAAAAAGATAATAGATCTCAAAAACAAATATCTATATTTATAAAAAGAAAGCGAATATTTTTAATTACGTTCCTAATTGTTATTGTCTTGTATGCGGCTGCATCTATTGCGACAAATTATGATGCAATTAAAGGCTTAGCATCAATTCCAAAAGCAATTGTTTGGATAACAAAAAACTTGATTCCAAATGAAAAATCATGGGAAAGGTTGCCTAAAATTCTTAGTAAATTGATAGAATCATCTTTACTATCAGTAGCTGTTACTGTGTGCGCTGCAGCTTGTGCTTTCCCCTTCAGCTTACTAGGAACAAGGACTGTGAAAGTTAATCTATGGATAGCGAGAATTGTACGTATTACGGCAGCTTTTTTTAGGAATGTTCCTAGCGTTGTTTGGGCGATTTTACTACTTTTTTCATTCGGACAGAATATTTTAACTGGTTTTTTAGCTTTATTTTTTACAACCTTCGGTATGCTAACACGCGCGTTTATTGAAAGCATTGACGAGGTTAGCTCAAACTGTGTAGAGGCATTAAATGCCGCAGGAGCAACTTCGTTACAAACAGTATTTCATGGAATTATCCCTTCTTCAATGCCACAACTTGTTTCATGGATACTTTATATGATTGAATTAAATATCAGGGATTCAACATTAATAGGCTTGCTTACAGCTACTGGTATAGGTGCAATGTTTGATTTGTATTATAAACGAATGGATTATGGTTCGGCTAGCCTTGTGGTTATTTTCATTGTAATTTTAGTTATCGGCATTGAGCTAATTTCTAATAAAATTAGGAAGGTGATTATGTGATTAATGAGTTTGCTATTGCAAATGCATCTATAAGTTCTCAAAATTGCATTAGAAAAACACGTAAAGGAAAAATTAAAATAACATCAAAATCAACAAAAGAATATGTAATAAAACTTACTATTTTAATTTTACTTGTACTTACCGTATGCGCTTTTTTATCATTTGACTACAAAAATATAGATCTTGCAAAGGCTATTAGTGAAACATGGAGTAATGTGAAAGTACTTTTAGGAGAACCGAAATTATCATATAGTACACTACCAAATGTCTTTAAGGCTCTGTGGATAACTTTTTCTCTTGGAATTTTATCAACAATTTCAGGCGCTGTCATTGGAATTCTAGGTGCCTTACTATGTGCAAAGAATATCGCAAACCACATTATTGCAAATATTATAAAGAGCTTTGTAGCTTTTATCAGAGCATTTCCTACAATTTTATGGGTGCTTATTTTTACTGTTGCAGCAGGACTTGGAAGCGTTGCTGCGGTTGTTGGACTGACTTTTCATAGTGCTGGTTATCTCATCAAAGCATATGCCGAATCCATGGAGGAAATAGATGGTGGAGCTATTGAAGCATTAAAATCAAGCGGTGCTGGTTTTTGGCAAATAGCGTTTCAAGCTGTTCTTCCATCGTCTATTAGTAGAATGGTAGCATGGACATTCCTAAGATTTGAAATAAATTTTATAAATGCACTTGCCGTTGGTGCGGCAGCAGGTGCAGGTGGAATAGGTTATGATCTTTGGATGGCGGGAAACTTCTATTTTGACTTAAGCGAACTTGGATTTATAACTTACATAACAGTCTTTTCTGTTATCATTTTAGAGATAGTTGCAACGCAAGTTAAAATAAATGTGAGATAATTTTTATAAAGACTTTAAGCAACTGAATTTGAGTTTAAAACTAAAATTTTGTATTTAGTTTACATCAACCTTTAGAGAAACAGTACAAGAAATATAAAAAATGGAGGTAAAAAGTGATGCCAAGAACTGTTAAAGCAGTTATTTTTGATTGGGCTGGAACGACAATAGACTATGGTTGTTTTGCACCTGTAAAAGGTTTTATAGATGGTTTTGAAAGTATTGGTATTCATATTACTAATCAAATAGCTCGTAAACCCATGGGATTGTCAAAAATTGATCATATGAGAGCAATTGCAGATATGCTTTCCGAGCAGATTTGTGAAAAACAAATCTTAAAAGCATATGAAGTGTTTGAAAACACCTTGTTTTCTAATATTGAAAATCACTGTGATATAAAAGATTATGTTATAGAAACAGTTGCTACCTTACGTAATCAGGGAATCAAAATCGGTTCAACAACAGGATATACTTCAGTCATGATGCAAAAGGTGATTTTCAAAGTAGCTGAGCAAGGATATTCTCCTGATTTTTGGATTTCATCAGATAGAGCAAAAAGAGGAAGACCTTATCCCTACATGATTTGGAATAACCTGATGCATTTTGACATATTAAATCCAAGAGAAGCTGTTAAGGTAGGCGATACAGTAGCCGATATACTAGAAGGCAAGAATGCAAATTGTTGGACTGTGGGTATAATCATGGGTTCATCTGAATTAGGGCTTTCCCGAGAAGAAGTTGCATCCTTGTCAACTGAAGAATTGGATAAACGTAAAGCGACAGTTCGTAAAACTTATTACACAGCCGGTGCTGATTACATCATAGAAGATATGAATGAATTGCCTAATGTAATCAGTGATATTGAATCAGTTATACAAAATTAGAGAAAAAGCATTCGGACATGGTATAATGAGAAAAATTGTTATAATAACTATCATATTCATGGAAGTTTAAGGTGTTTATACCTAAGGAATTTAAAAATAATCTTGTCTAACGTAACCGTCAAACCATCCCCACCCCCAGATATAAAACCCACCGCCCAACTCAAAAAACGAGATGGACGGTGGAATTCACTTATTAAGTTTTCAGTTTAAGGCTTGTCCTGCTATAATAAACTTGTAACACCTCACTCCACGGTGCAATCGAAATAGGATACAGCTTCCAAACAAGCGATTGCAAAAATTGTCCTCACAGTAAAAAATGCATAACAGGCAAAACAGCTCCAAATAAACGAATTCATCACCGTGTGAGCAATCCTATGTTCGCAAAACAGAAAAGCTTTCAACAATCAGAAGGTTTTCAACAAAAATTGAAAATCCGTTGGATAATCGAACAGGTCAATGCACACCTTAAAAATTTTAGAGTCTTCGATTTTCTCGTGGAACTGGACTTTTAAGTATGAAAGCCCAGTCATTGCTATGCCTAATGATCCATAATATAATAAAAATTACAAGATTAACAGGAATTTAGAAGGCGAAAACCTTCCTTTTTTTCTTTTGAATATTAAAATAAAAACAAAATCTTAAAATCTAATGGCAATTTGTGGCTATCGGATCTATTCATTTTTTGAAATCCAAAATTTATTGCTCTTTTTTCAGCGGGTTCTGTCCGAAACGGTCAATCACCGACTTCATCACTTCATTTTTGCATTTAAATGTTACCGAAACCAATGCAGCGTCATACATTCTAAAAGTTTGATTTACAAATTCTCCGATATCAAAATCCTGTGGCTAATACATGGACAGTCAGTAATCTCTACACATCTCATTCTATCTGCTCGAAATGTAACGATTTTATCGTGCTTCACCGAAAATCCAATTGCATAATAACGATTGTCCTCCCAAGTCAAGCCATATGGGCTAAACTGGTACCTCCAGACATTATTACGAAGCACACGTTTTTTCTCGCCGTCATACTCATAATACAGAAAGCTGATTTGCTTGTTTTGATGTACAGCTAAATGAATTTTATCCACCACATCATATATTCATCATTTTCAGATTTCAGACGATTGGCAATGTACACCTGTCTGCTGAGAGCTTCTGCTTAATGGCTGCTTGTAAGGCTCATCAGCTTATTCATCAGAACATCGCTCTGTTCCTGTGTAATGAAGCGTGAAGCTTCAACTGCATCCACAAGCAGCTTCAGCTCCGGCAGCGTAAAAGTCCTACTATTAATATAGTATCTGTTTTGTGTACTTTTCACGCAGATAATATCCACACCGAAAGCGACTAACTGTTCAATATCGGAAATAACTGTCTTGCAGAAAGCTTCAATGCCTATTTCCTCAAGCTGTGAAATCATCTGCTGAACGGTCAGATAATGCCCCGTGTCTGTCTGTCCCATCAGCATTTTATATATATGTATAGGATTCGTGATTTCTTTTCAATCTGTGACATTATCATTACCTACGTTCTTTATTTTCATATATCTTACGAAAGTGGTTCTTCTTGCTAAAATAATACTTACGTAACTCATAAAATGGAATCCAAATATCTGCATCAGATATTTTTTCATACACGTTATTCAATATATAATCATTGTATCTTTTGTCAGACGGCAACTTATTCTTATCATACAGCTTTGCATATTCCTCATATAGCCAATCAGATATCTTTTCTTTTTGACTCATCTTCAAACTTGAAAATCTTTTATCAGTCTGAAGTAATCTTCCACCAATCATTTTATGATTTTTTTCTTGAGATAATATCCACCTCACTTAAAGCCGTTACATATGAGTATATCACAATACATGAAATATATCAAGTTAGAATGTGCTAACTCCACTTTATGAAAAAACCGTCGATAAAAATATATTTTCCGTCGGTTTTCATAATTTTAAAAATTCACTTCAAAATCGGGATAACCAAGCCGAACACAGGTTTTCCGGGATAAAAGACAAATAAATCCGAACCCACGTGAGAGTTCGGATTTATCCAGTTTGGCTCCCCAAGTTGGACTCGAACCAACGACCCTGCGGTTAACAGCCGCATGCTCTACCGACTGAGCTATTGAGGAATATTTTAAAACAAAGCAAAAGCTCTGTTTTAAAAGTGTCGGCATTATCTATTTTCCCGGGCCGTCGCCAGCCAAGTATCTTCGACGCTGATGAGCTTAACTTCTGTGTTCGGAATGGGAACAGGTGGACCCTCACAGCAATCAACACCGACTAAAATAAAAT
>JAAYSD010000065.1 GCA_012518465.1 Clostridiales bacterium | reverse complement strand
CCTGTTAGCATTGTTCCACCAATAATTGAGGAGGCAATAGCATTCATCTCTGCACCCATTGCATGAGATGCCGAGCCTGAGCCAACGTGCATAAAATAAACATAACCGCCAATTCCAGCTAACAAACCACTTAAAAGATAGGATATAAACTTTGTCCTTTTAACATTCACTCCAAGCATCAATGCACTTTGATTGTTTCCACCTACTGCATAAAATGCACGACCTAGCTTTGACCATTTTAATAAAATAAATAATATCAAAACTATTAATAATGATACAACAACTCCAATTTCTATATACGCATCAACATAATTTCCCAGTCTATTTACAGAACCCATGCCAGGAACAACAATTCTCTTTTCTTTTAAAGCTACAAAATCTTCATTCTGAACATTAAATGGATATGTATTTACAATAGTAGTCATACCTCTTGCAAAAAACATACCAGCAAGTGTTACAATAAACGGCTGAATATCCAAATAAGCTATTAAATAGCCTTGAACAAGTCCAAAAGCTAAGCCAATTGCAATCGACAGTAAAATTGAATTTATAATACTTCCACCATGATTATCAAGATAAACAGCACAGCTCATACTTACAAGGGCAGTTACACCACCAATAGAAATATCAATTCCACCCGTTATCATTACAATGCTCATGCCGCAAGAAAGTATAATCAAAGCTGCATTTGCATTAAGAATATTAAAGAATGTTTGAGCTTTTAAAAAGCCCTGCCCTAAAAATATTACCGCACAAGCATACATAATTAAAAATACTACAATAGTAATTATTAACAGCAAATTTGTATCGCTTAAATTTTTGATTCTATTTTTAAAGCTATTACTATATGAAGATGATTTATTAGTCATATTAATCCTCCCCACCAACAGCCTGCTGCGGTCTTAATTTTTTGAAAAGCTTAGATAGCTTTTCCCTTACTACCGGTGCGCTGATTACTACTAGAATTATTACTACCACTGCTTTATATGCTGATAAAGCTTCAGATTGTACTTCCATTTTATACAATGTAGTTGTTAAGAATTGTATAACGTATGCGCCAAGGATAGAAGCACTCATGCTAAATTTTCCACCGCTAAGAGAGTTTCCGCCTAAAGCTACTGCTAAAATAGCATCCATTTCTATATCCTTTGCAATAACTGAGTAATTTATCGAAGAAAGCCTGCTAACCTTTATAAATCCAGCAACAGCAACACATAATCCTAAAATTACAAATGAAATAAACTTCATAAAAGCAGGATTTAATCCATTAAGCTGTGATGATTTACTGTTTATTCCCACAGCCTGTGAATAAAGTCCTAAATTAGTAAACTTAAGCACTAAAGCAATAATAATCATACAGACTACTGCTATAAAAAATGGCGTCGGAATCGGAAGCCCAGGAATAAATCCACCAAAATAGCTAAATACAGGGTCACTAACAATAGGAAGCTCATTATTATTTATCCATGCAGCGATTGACCTTCCTGCTGTGAACAATATAAGTGTCGCTACCATAGGCTGTATTTTAAAATAAGCAACAAGCGTTCCATTAAATGCACCGAAAAGCATAGCAACAACACAGCTGACTAAAAAAGCCACAATAATTGGTGCTTGTAATGTTTCAGGCCTTGAATCCGTACCACAAAGCACTCTTAACACTACACTTCCACTGATTGCAATAGCAGCACCAACGCTAATATCCTGTCCACCGGAAGCTGCCGTTACTAATGTCATTCCAATAGCAAGAATAGCAAGCTCAGAACCATAGTCTAATATTGTCATCAAATATCCTGATAAAACGGGGTCGCCATTACTGTTTAACCCATATGTAACCTTAAAAAAAGAAGGATCAACTATCAGATTAAATATAGATAGCAATAAAAGTGCTACAATTGGTATAAAAATTTGTTTTTTAAAGAGAGTTTTTATAAAATCCGTTCCTTTGTTTAGAGTGTGGTTTTGTGTTTTCATACGTTATTGCCACCTCCTGCGATAGTATTCATAATCATGTTTTGAGTAAGGTCTTCACCATCAAGCTCACCTACTGTTTTTCTATCTCTCATAACAATAAGTCGTGAACAAGTGCGAAGCATCTCATCTATTTCAGACGAAATAAAGGTGATACTCATTCCCTCTGATGCAAGCTTTAATACAAGCTTTTGAATATCAATTTTTGTTCCCACATCTATGCCTCTTGTTGGTTCATCTAATATTAAATACTCGGGGTTTGTAAGCAGCCATCTAGCAAGAATAACCTTTTGCTGATTTCCACCTGAAAGTGATTTAATCGGGGTATCAGCTGAAGCAGTTTTTATGCCTAACAGCTTGATATATTCATCAGCAAAGGCATTTGCTTGAGCCTTGGTAAACGGCTTAAAAAATCCTTTTTTCACCTGCAAAGCTAGAATGATATTCTCTCTGACAGATAAATCGCCTATAATTCCATCAGCTTTTCTATCCTCAGGCAAATATCCAATACCATTTTTCATAGCGTCAATAGGCTTTGAAATTTTCACTTCCCTGCCATTTATCTTTACTTTACCACCTAAAATCTTATCTGCACCGAAAATAGCTCGTACACATTCACTTCTACCAGAACCTAACAATCCCGTAAAACCATTAACCTCACCTTTTCTAATAGAAAAGTCAAATGGCTTAATCCCCGAAGCACTAACAAGCTTTTCTGCCTCAAAAACAGGAGGAATATTTTCATCTGCCTCATACTTCAAGCTATCTGATTTAATATCTGATAAATCATCTAAATCCTTACCCAGCATTTTGGAAACAAGCTGTACACGAGGTAATTCCTTTACAGAATATTCTCCAACAAGCTTTCCATCTCGTAAAACTGTAATTTTATCGCAAACCTCATATACTTGCTCTAAAAAATGAGTTACAAATACAATGCTTACACCCTTCGCTTTTAACTCTCTCATAAGTGCAAATAGTTTTGCTACCTCATGGTCATCAAGAGATGATGTAGGCTCATCTAAAATAAGCACCTTACATTCCATATCGACCGCTCTAGCAATAGCTACCATCTGCTGAACAGCGATAGAACAGCTTGAAAGCTGCTGATTAGGGTCAGCGGGTATACCTAACGATTGCAAAAGATTAAAGGCATCCCTCACTACTATTTTCCAATTTATAAAAATTCCCTTAGTACGACCTATATATAAATTTTCAGCAACCGTTAAATTAGGGCATAAGGTAATTTCCTGATAAACAGTGCTTATTCCTAGTTTTTGAGCGTCCTGAGGAGATTTTATATTTACTGCCTTTTCTCTTCCTTTTAAAAACACTTCTCCGGAATCTTTAGAATAAACGCCTGTCAATACTTTTATTAATGTCGATTTTCCTGCACCATTTTCACCCATTAAAGCATGGATTTCACCTTCACACAGAGTAAAATCAACATCTTGCAACGCTTTTACACCAGGGAAATATTTGTAGATATTTCTCATTTCTAAAACTGTGCCTTCCTGCATAACAGAAACACCCCCTGAATTTTGGTTTTACAATGATTACACGGTGCAGGCATACGGAGTCTATCCATAAATACGCCGCACCGTGCTTATACTTACTTGTTAATTAAATTGACACAGTTATTAAATACCATACTTATCAACATCTTCTTGAGTAATGGTTTCAGCATCAAAGCCCTTTTCATCCATTACAACAACTTTTTCAGCTATTGCTTCGCCATTTTCAAGCTTTTTAATAATATCATCTATGTAAGAAGCTTGGAAAGGATTGCACTGACCATTATAGTTCCAGTTTTTAGCTAAAAGTTCTTGAAGAGCCCACTTATTACAGTCAAATCCCATAATAATAACGTCTTTGCCTACACCATGAGAGATATTAGCTTTATCAAGAGCAGCAACAGCGCCCTTAGCCATATCATCATTTTCAGCATAAATTACATTAAACTTTGTGCCTGCATCAATAACAGATTGAACGATTTGCTGTGCTTTTTCAGCGTTCCATTCAGCAGTCTGCTGCTTAACGATATTCCAGCCTAATTCCTTAGCTGTATCATCTAAAGCACCGGAGCGTCCCTTTTGTGCTGCAGAACCCATAGTACCTTGGATATGGATAATATTGTATTCGCTAAGTTCCTGACCCTTTAACCAATCAACAGCCATTTCGCCTTCCTTAGCCATATCAGAAACGATGGAAGCCTCATAAAGACTGGAATCAGCATCAATTGTACGGTCAAATAAAATAACTTTTACTCCTGCATCCTTAGCATCCTTTAAAACAGAATCCCAACCAGCTGTATCAGCAGCTGAAAGCAACAAATATTCAACTCCATTTTGGATAAACTGCTGAGCTGCGGTAATCTGCTCTTCATTCTTTAAGCTATAAGCAAAAGATGCATCGTATCCATTTTCCTTAGTGAATTTTTCCTTCATATCCTTATCATTAGCAGTACGATAGCCAGATTCATTAGGGTCGTTATTGATAATACCAACCTTGATTAAATCGCCATCTTTTTTTGCACTTCCACCACTGGAGCTTTCATCTTTAGAGCAACCAGTAACAGATAAACATAAAACTGCTGCTAAAGCAAGTGCCGTAATTTTCTTAAACATTGTTTTCCCTCCATAATCAGTCAAATTAATTTCGACGTTTATTGTACTTACATTATATAATAAATGTACGTACATTTATACCAAAAATCTTTGGGAAAATGTTTAAAATTTTTTGATTTTTATAAATAAATTATGCTTTATTACTATTTAACTTAAACTCTCTCGGAGAAACCCCCACAACCTTTTTGAAAATTTGACTAAAATATCTATAATCCTTAAATCCAACTTCATATGCAATTTCTGAAACCTGCATAGAAGTGCAGCAAAGCAGCTCCTTAGCTTTATTAAGCCTTACCTGTGTTAAATAATCTACAAAGCTTGTCCCAGAGTGCCTTTTAAATATAGAGCTAAAATATGTCGGACTAAGATTTACAGCATCAGCAACAACTTTTAAAGAAAGATCTTCTTTATTAAAATTTTCTAAAATATACTCCTCAGCTTTTTTAATTATTGAATTGCTTTCATCATGAGAATAAGCAATTCTCCATGAAACGCACTGCTCAAGCATTTTTAAAAAATAATCAAACGTAGAAGATGTAGTGACAAGTTTTGATGAAATATCCTCCACTGTTCCAAATCTTTTTATAAACTCATCATTTGATATATTAAGCTCTTTTGTAAAAGTTCTTGCTATTATATAAATATCCATAGTTAAATAAAGGCGTAGCATAAGGGATTTCAGCCTTTCCTCACCTACCTGAGCAAAAAATTCCTCAAGCACTTGTCTGCACTCCTCTTTCTTACCGCTCCTTAAAAATTGCTCTATACCTTGCACGTCAAACTTCTGCACATCAAAATTATATTCTTTATGATTGCTATCAGCATTATAATTGCTAAGCATAATAACACTCCAATCGCAATATAAGTCACTTATCCTCGAAAAAGTCTAAAACTACCTGCTATTTATTCGCTTTACTGAGTTACGGACAATAAGCTCAGGCTTAAAGAAAATGTCTTTAATATTATCTGCATCTGAGCTATCCAAAATCTCTATAAATTTTTCAGCAACTCGTTCACCCAAAAGCTGATGAGGATGCTTAACAGTAGTCAAAGGCACTTTACATATAGTAGCAAGCTTTGAATCATCAATACCCACAATTGATACATCATCAGGCACTTTAATACTTTCTTTTTCGCAAAAATCTAGAAGTTGTACAGCCAAGCTATCATTGTAGCATACAACTGCTGTTGAATTATTTATCATTGCTCTTATTCTATCTGCTGATAATGTGAATAATGAGCTTTTTTCACTTGTAGAATACCACAGTACATTTTGTTCAGCCTTAAAGATTTTATGCTGTTCGCAGCTACGCATAAATCCTTGATAACGCTTATGCCCCTGTAAATCATCAAGAGCAAAAAAACCCGAAATCTTTCTATGTCCTAAATCAAAGAGATAATCAGTAGCAATTTTACAAGCGAAAACATCATCCATAGCCACACAAGGAAAATCAGACCATAAATATTTAGCATTGAAAAAAACTACCGGCAATCCTAGAGCTTTAATTTCGTTATATAAATTAATATTAGGATTAGGCAAAGCACTTTTTGATGGCTCAATAATCAGCCCCATAATGTCCTGAGAAAGCATATTTTTAAGTGCTTGAGTTTCCTCAAAAACCTGATTATGAGTAATAGCTAGCTGCATACCCATATTATTTTTCTTAAGCACCTTTTCAATGCCTGTGACTATACTGGGAAAAATATAATCGCTAAAATAAGTTGATATAACGCCAACATTTAGCCTACTGCCATTTTCTGTCTTTTTTGTTCCTTTAACAAAAGTACCACTGCCTCTACGTCGCCAAATGACGTCTTGACTCTCAAGCACCATTAGTGCTTGTCTGACAGTTTGCCTGCTAACATTGTGAATATCGCATAGTTCCTTTTCGGAAAAAAACCTGTCACCCTTTATTAGCTTTTCTACCTTAATATAATTTTTTGCCCATTCAACAATACTTAAATATTTAAAATCAACCATCACAAAAGCTCCAACTAACTGCTATATTGAAAATGTAATTGCATCACTATTTATAATATAACATATACAAAAATAATTGTCAATACAAATTTTCAAAAAAACGAAAAGTTGTATTGACAATTAAAAAACATTTAATATATAAAATCATCTAAATAAATCCATAATTTGATTTACCCGACTTTTTAATTTTATACATAGCATCATCAGCTAAGCTGATGATTTTCTCAACTGAAACATTAGCATCTCGTAGAACGGCAATTCCTATCGAAGCTTTTACCTTTAGGGTTTCACCGTCTGAAACAAAGCCCTCTTCAAAATTTTTCAGCAGTGTATGAGCTATCTTAGCCGGTGAATTAATTTCTGCATTTCTTATACAAACTACAAACTCATCGCCGCCAAATCTTCCTGCAAAACCAAAATCTTTAATTGCATCCTGAATAGTTTTAGCCGTAAACTGAAGCACTGCATCACCTGTGGCATGGCTATATTTATCATTATAAATCTTGAAATCATCAATATCAATCAACAATATTGCAATCTCAGATTTTCTTTGTGTGGAAAGGCTGATTTCACTTTCAATCTTATGTTCTACTGTTTCTCTATTATATAATTGTGTCAGCGAGTCAAAGCTTGCTCTTTCAGTAAGCAGCTGTTCATTTTTCTTTTCACGGTCTATATCAGTTATAGCGCCAATAACCTTAATTGGCTCACCATTTTTATCTTTTAAAGTAGCAGTTTTAATCAGTACCCAAATGAAATCGCCATAGATATTTTTAAATCTATATTCATTATTTTTAAATTCTAAGCCCTTGCTCAATCCCTCAAGGTCCTCTCTATAACGCTTATCATCTTCAGGGTGAACCTTAACCTTTAACAAAAAGCTGTCGCCAAAATGGTCAGAAGGTGGACGATAACTAAACTTTTTATTAAAATTATTAGAAAAGAACACTTCGTTAGTTTTAAAATTCCATTCAAAAATAATGCTGTCACTCATCTCAATAATAGTACGATATCTACCTTCACTAACAATTATATCGTCAATCAAATCATTGAACGAACGTGCAATAGAGCCATACTCATTGTTAGTCATAACATCTATTCTAGCCTCATGGTCACCTCTGCGTATCCTAATTAATGTATCTTGAATTTTTTCAAGAGGCTTTGTGATATATATAGCTACAAAAATACTACCTACAAATAGTAAGACACCCACCCAAATATTAAAGCTTATAAATGCAGGGCGTATTTTTCCTGCAGAGGTCGTATCCATTAAATCAGCGACAGCCAGTATGTACCACCCTGTGTCGGGAATAGATTTTATACCAGCTAATCTTTTCACCGATGAATTTTCATAGGAAATCGTTTTGACGTCTGAAAAATCAGTTTTATTAACAAAGGCATCATAAATATTCTTATATTCATCCTGCGATTCTTCACTTAATGTTCTTGAAAAAACGCCATTATCTATAATAGCTAGATAAGGATCAACTATCATAATTCTTCCTGTATTGGCAAAAGAATACCCTGAATAAAGTCTAGAAAAATAATCAGAATTTGCTAAAACAATAAGCTCTGCACTGCCTAATGACTGCTTAACACAAATAGCAGTTTTAGGAGCGCCGCTTGTTTCAATTTGCATCGCCACTAGCTCACCCTCAGCCTTATCCGATATTTTATCATACTGAGTGAAGTTTATTCCATTGTTTTCTTGATTAGATGAAATAATAACCTTACCACTTGAATCAATAATAATTATCTCATCAATAAAAGAATTATTATCAGCAAAAGAAGCTAAAGCTTCAGCTGCTTTTTGGTTGTTATTATCATAAGCTTTTATGTCATCTAAGCCGGATAATGAAATAGAAGTGTTTTTTATCATGCTTAAATATTCGCCAACATTGTTAACTTGATTATTTGTCGTATCAATTACAAGATTTTCAAAATTAGTCTTGTCATCTTTAATAACATTAGACACCACAAAAAATGAAATAATTATCATAGGTATAATAGAAAAGCAGGATAAAGCTACTATTAATAGAGTTTTAATTTTCATTAAAAAATCCATCCCTTTCAAAATTAGATAGAAACCTCAAAAAAATAATGGTCAAAAAATAAGTAAGCACGCAAAAATAAATACCTTTGCGGAAAAAACATATTATTTTTACGTATTATATCATTAAAAAATTGGAATAATATAATTGCCCATTAAAAGGCGATTGTCGGCGACAAGCCGTTGGGCATAGGAGCTTGCAGACAAAGTCTGCACTCCCCCTATGTTTACCCCCACGCACACCACTACGGGTGATGTGAATGTTGCACATATGTGCAACATCGAGTAGTGTTTTTTCGGAAATAAATTCCCTAAAAAACAGATTTAACTTTAAAATGCTTTTTATCCAGTTTGGTAAATAACGTTTGCATTTATTATATCATAGTATTTTTATTTTGTAAATCATTGAAAGCATTTTTGTATATATTAGTAAAAATCATCATTCTTATTTGTAGATAATAACTAAATTTTTGGCATTTAATAATAATTTTTTAATTATTTATCTATATTTTTACAAAACAAGGTCTTCTATCTTTGAAATAAGAATAATAATTAAATCCAGCTGATTTTAAAATATCATCCACTTCATTAAATGAATATGCAATATGTTCCGGTTTATGTGCATCTGCACCAACTGTAATAATTTCGCCGCCCAACTGTCTATACCTTTTTAAAATCTCTATATGCGGATGAGCAAAGCCCAAACCATATTTTATGCCAGAAGTATTAATCTCCAATCCTTTGCCATTATCTGTTAGCAGCTTAAGAATCTCATCAATTATATCCTTGTAATCATTTACATTATAAGTTTTCACACCACTAGGTACATATCTCACTACATAATCAAGATGCCCATATACATCAAAATTTTTAAATGCTTTAATATTTTCAGCTATTGATTGAAAATATAAGTCAATTCCTTGCTTTTCACCGATATCAAAATATCCCTCTACATAAGGGTCTTTGCCATTTACCAAATGTGATGACGCAATTACAAAGTCGAAAGGAAAGGAATTGATATATTTTTCCAGCCTTTCTGATAAGTAAGACATCACACCAATCTCAATACCAAAAAGCACTTCAATTCTACTAGAATATCTTTCTTTTAACTTAAAAAGTGCTTTCATATATTCAGGGGTATCAACTTGAAAAGTCATACCCATAACTTCTTTAAAATCAAAATCCATATGCTCGGTAAAACATATTTTTTCCATACCTTTTTCGATAGCACTTTCTATCATGCTGCTCATAGGAGCTGTTGAATCACTTGAAAATTCCGAATGCATATGAAAATCATGCTTAATCATAATGCCTCTTTCGTTTCTAATTAAATTTATATTAATTATAACACAAAAATATAAAATTTTTAAGAATTTAAAATTAATTTTTTAAAATTTTATTATCAAAATTTTAACTAAGTGTTTCTGTCAACAACTTTCATCTGCTTTAAGTTTCCTATTTTCTGACGTCTTTGCTCTAATATCTCATAAACCTCTTCAAGTGGTAAATCCAGCTCTGCACACATTACAAGCAAATGATATAACAAATCACAAATTTCATTTTTCAATTCATCACTTGGCTTTTGGGTATGATTTTTAGCAGCAATAATAGTTTCTGCACTTTCTTCGCCTATTTTCTTTAATATTTTATCTATACCCTGTTCAAATAAGTAGCAAGTATATGAGCCTTGTTCAGGATTTTCCTTTCTTTTCAAAACTACATTATATAATTCTGTTAAAACATCCTTCATTTCATCCTCCATAAATTTTATTGAAAAAGCATGAGT
>JAAYSD010000064.1 GCA_012518465.1 Clostridiales bacterium | reverse complement strand
ATCTGTCAAGAGTTTTTCAGCGTTTTTATCCAACATTCTTAATAAATCACAGTAAAAGAGCAAAAAATCGCCTAATTTTTCATCAATATGCTGAATTTTTTCATCATTAACATTATTTTCAATGTCGCCCAAAGCCTTTCGCAAACAGCTGAATATTTCAGCATTATTACTAAAATCAGCACCGGACTTAGCCGCTCTCTTTCCAACCTTTTGAGCTTTCATAAGTGCGGGTAATGTCTTTGGTACGCTTTCAAGAGTTTGATAAACCTTGTCTTGCCCTTTTGATTTTTGCTTTAATTCATCCCAATTTTTTAAGACCTGCTCAGAATTTTCAGCACTGACATCTCCAAAGACATGAGGATGACGATAAATAAGCTTTTTGCATATATCATTGCAAACCTCATTAAAATCAAAGCTGCCTATCTCCTGCTCAATCCTTGCGTGAAAAACGACCTGTAAAAGCAAATCGCCTAACTCCTCCTTAAGCAAAGGAGTGTCGTCATTATCAATAGCCTCAGCTACTTCATACGCTTCTTCAATCAGGTTCATCCTAATCGAATGATGGTCCTGCTCTCTATCCCAAGGACAGCCATTTTCACTACGCAACAAAGCCATAATTTCCAAAAGGTCAATTAAGCCATAATTATCTTTGAATTTAAACATCAAAAACCTTTTTCCTAAATATAATTTATAAAGTCTTTCTCACTGTTAAACGACAGTGACTTTATTTTACCCTATTATGATGATAAATTCAAGTCTTTTGGCATAATTAGTTTATTTTTGTTTAATTATTATGGATTTTATACCAATTGACTTACTAAAAATCAGTAATAATATATAAATAATCGCACCTGCCGATACTGATAAAATTAAGGAAAACACTGAATTTGTTATAACATTTAATAGATTCCAAATAATTTTTGCACTAACCACACAAAAAACAGCAGATAAAAAAGGTCTTAAAAATATCACTTTAAAATCCATATCAAGCTTTACTTCTCTTTTTAATATAGAAAATCCAATGAAAAATACTACAATATAGCTAAAAAGTGTAGAAAATGTTGCACCCTTTATATTTATTTGTGGTATAGGAGTTAAAAATATATTTCCTAGCCATTTAATACATATTCCTAAAAGCATAAGCTTTAACGGCACATCTCCCCTTCCTATTGACTGTAAAACTGTAAAAATAACGCCAGTCACAATTAAAAACATTCCAAATATGCCGAGAAGCTGTACTAGTGGAAGGGCTATTTGTGCCTCTGACGGTCTAGATGAATAAAGCAAAGCGAGTATTGGCTTTGCCATGGCAGCTAAGCCAAAGCATAATGGAAAGCCCATTATAAGTGTTCCTCTAAATACGATAGTAATATTTCTATTAAGCTCCTTGTAATCCCTTTGTGAAAATGCTGCAGCAATATTTGGCAAAGCACTTTTATCAAGCATAGATGCAATTGCCGGAATCAGCATAAACAGTGATGCAGCTATCCCTGTATAACTTCCATACATAAATACGCCAAGTCCCTCAAGTCCATTTGACGAATTAATGGCCTGAGGATAATTTCTAATAAAAAATTCATGATTTTTTAAGATTGAATTGCTTATTCCCCGTGGTACAGTAAGAATGTCTATTGATGACATAAAATTCATAACAACAGCACTTAAGCCAATAGGTGCGGTTTCTTTTATCAAAAGCTTGGAAATTTCTATTCCTGACTGAGAAAACGGATTTTCCAAGAGTTGTTTTTTACTTATACCATCCTTCATTTTACTTCTTATAAAAAGATATAAAAAAGCTGATATTTCACTAAATGTAACTCCAAGCACAGCACCACCGGCGGCAAATGGAATAGCGAGTCTTACTGCTTTTTCAGCACTATCAGCTGCTAATCCGAAAACCATTCCTGAAGATTTGTATTGATAATCTGCCCACAGAATTGCACCATAAGAAAAAGAAAGTCCAAACACTGCTTTAGTACACGCCTCAATTATTTGTACTGCCGCAGTAGGCTTCATGTTATTAAGTCCCTCAAAATACCCTCTATAAACCCCTCCTATACAGCACAAAAGCACAGTTGGTGATATGATAAGGATGGGTAAATAGCTTTCAGGCATTTTTGTAACTATGCTTGAAAAGGGTTTTGCTAAAACAAGCATTACTAAAGTCGAAATCAATCCAAAAAAGCCAAACAACCTTAAAGCCACTCTCTTTATCTTTTGAGCATTGTAAAACTGCTTTTTAGCTATATTAGCTGAAACAAGGTTAATCATTGCCGTAGGTATTCCCGCTGCTGTAACAGCGTATACCGGAGAAAATAAGCCATAGGCTGAGGAATAATACCCCATACCCGTACCTCCAAGTATATTCGCAAGTGGTATTCTAAAAATTGCCCCTACAATTTTTGTCACAACCATAGCTGTTAACAGTATCAAGGTATTATGTAAAAGCTTACTCTTTTTTATATCCATCATAAATATCCCTCCATAAAATATTCTATTTATGCCTGTACATAATTAGAAGTGTTTATTAAGGAATATTTTGGCTATAATAATCATGAGGTGATCAAATGCTTAAACAAGGCTACAAATTTATGTTTAATATTCCTGAAAACGGCACAAAGTCCACCCTTACAAATATTACAATTTGTATTGAAGCAGCAAGAAAAAATTATTGCTCTTATGAAATAGTGCAAAGAATTATTACCAATTATCTTAATAAGATAGGACAATCACAATTATCAAAAGAAACCAATGATAATTTCGAAAAACTGTTTTCCTCATTAGCAAAGTTATCCGCTTTTAACGGTTTTGAGCTGGTACGTATGGAAATCAGCACAAATTATAACAGACCTATACGTATCGCCCGTGAAACCCTTACCCCGCAAAAAAGAGCAGAGCTTGATAATATTTTGAGGCAAATTAACTCCTTTGATATAAAACAGCTTAATGTCGAGGAAAGTAAAAAACCACATATAGAAAAACAGATAAAAAAAGAAAAAAACAAGAAAACAAAAAGCTATTTAATGCTAATTGTTATTCCTGCTTTGATAACTCTTTTTGGAATTATATCATTGGTATTATCTGTATAAATATACCTACCCTCTGCCAAGACTTTTATCCTTCATAGCTCTTTGAATATCTCTTTGAGCATCACGCTTTGCGGCTGTTTCTCTTTTATCATATAGCTTTTTACCCTTGCAAAGGCCTACCTGCACCTTTACCATAGAGCCTTTAAAATACAGTGACAGGGGTATAAGAGTATAGCCTCCCTGCTTTACAAGTCCAAAAAGACGCATAATCTCTTTTTTATGGAGTAAAAGCTTTCTTTCTCTTAGTGGGTCACGATTAAAGATATTTCCCTTTTCATATGGTGAAATATGCATCTGCTTAATAAACGCTTCACCATTTTGTATATTTATCCAAGAATCCTTTAAATTCACGCCGCCGCCACGAATCGCTTTGACCTCAGTACCGAAAAGCTCAAGCCCTGCTTCTACACTTTCTTCAACAAAATATTCATGCCTAGCTTTCCTATTTTCCGTAATAGTTTTTATATTCATCAATTCTCCTGTTCTATGGTAAAAGGAATGAGAAAAAACGGCATAACATCGTCATACCGTCTACACTGCCAAATCACTGCAGTTGATGATTTAATTGCTTTTAACACACCTTGACATTTTATTCAACCATAAATTTAAGTGCATTATAAAAGCGTTGTAAGAGTATATGCCTATACTCTTACAAGCCTTAAGTATTATTCTACAATAAACTTACTTAACTCATCAAGCAATGGCTGGCAATCGTCGGAATGAATATTAAGCTCTAAATCCTTAGATAAATCTAAGCTGAAAATACCCATAATAGACTTAGCATCAATAGCATATCTGCCAGAAATCAAATCAACTTCATAATTTACTTTCCCTACGGTATTAACAAATTCTTTTACATCATTAATGGTTTTAATAGAGATTTTAATTTTTTTCATATTATAAAACCCTCCTTCTTATACTGTTATAATAAGAATATCAGAAAAGCTTCAACTAGTCAATAGCAATTATAAACTATTCTAATTATTTGTATGATTTTACAAAAAAAATCGATTTTTTTGACATATATAATATTAATTCACTACATATTTGTTTATTTTTTCCACTAAAGTATCGAAACTATTTCCATCAATTTTCAAATCTAAAGGTTTTGATGTATCAAGGCTAAAAATTCCAATAATTGATCTGGCATCTACGAAATAATTTCCATCACCAATTTCACACATAGCCCCACTTTTTTCAATCAAATCTACAAAATCCTTTACCTTTTCTACATTATTTAATAAAACCCTGACATTTTTCATGAGCTATTCCTTTCCCTGTAATTCTTTTGTTTATTATAATAACATATTTATAAAAATAGTCAATACATATTGCAAAAAAAAATGTTTTATACTATAATAGATATATCGATTTATAAAAAAATTTAGATAAGGATAGTATGATTTTTCATATGAATTTTCAAATATATACATTAGGCTGTAAAGTTAATCAGTATGAAAGTGATATGCTAAGAGATTTAATGTGTAAAAACGGCTTTAAAGAGCAAAAAGAAGGTATCAGCGATATTTATATTATAAATTCCTGCACCGTAACCGCTCAGGGCGATAAAAAAGCAAGGCAAGCAATAGGAAGATATAAAAAGCTTAATCCTAGTGCTATTATTGTACTAACTGGCTGTTTTCCACAGGCTTTTCCTGAAAAAGCCTCACTGATGGAACGTGCTGATATAATAACAGGCGTCACTGACAGGGCAGAAATTCCTCATAAGATTAAGCAATACCTTTTGGATAGAAATAGAATTATCAACATAAATAGGCATAATAATTCATTTGATGAAACAGGATATGTAAATTCCGATAAAACTCGTGCCTATGTAAAGATTCAAGACGGATGCGATAGGTTCTGTACCTATTGTATTATTCCTAAGGCAAGAGGGCCGGTGCGTTCTCGCAGAATTGAAGATATTATAAATGAGGTGTCCCTTCAAGCTGATAATAATCATAAGGAAATCGTTTTAGTCGGCATAAACCTTGCTTTGTATGGCAGAAAAGAGGGCTTATCCCTCGCTGATGCCGTTGAAGCTGCTGCTAGTGTTAATGGAATAAAGCGTATAAGGCTCAGCTCTTTAGAGCCTGAGATGCTCACTGATTCTGAAATACAACGCATGGCTGGTGTGGACAAGCTTTGCCCGCATTTTCATTTATCCATTCAAAGTGGAAGTGACTCTACACTTAAAAGAATGGGCAGACATTATGATAAAAAATTATATCTAGATATAGTTAAAAACTTGCGTAAGCATTTTGATAATTGTGCAATAACTACCGATATAATGGTAGGTTTTCCAGAGGAAAGCGAAGAAGAATTTGAAGAATCACTAAGCTTTGTAAAACAAATGAATTATGCACAGGTTCATGTTTTTTCATACTCACAAAGACAGGGTACAAGGGCTGTAATGCTGAAAAATCAAATTCCACCGGAAATAAAGGCAATACGACATAAAAAAATTCAGGAAGCTGCAGATTTTTCACGTAAGAAGTTCTTAGAAAATCAAATTGGTACAACCCAAAGCATACTTATAGAAAAGCCACAGAGCCAGCTGTATTCGTACGGTCATACTGAAAATTATGTAGAAGTTAGAGTAATAGGCGTTGAGATGCCAAGGCATGAAATTATTAATGTAAAAATAACAGGTGCTGAAAATGATCACTGCATAGGCGAGCTTGTCTAGCTTATTTAATATGGTTTAATAATTTTATTATAAATTTATTGGAGGAAGAAATGTCGAAAAATTCTGTTTATCGCATTTACGTTGAAAAAAAAGAAGAATTTGCAGTTGAAAGCAAGGGGATCTTTGATGAGCTTGTTTCATTTTTGCAAATCAAAAGCTTGCAAAATGTGAAGATTATCAATAGATATGATGTTGATAATATCTCGAAAGAAAACTTTGAAAAAGCAATTCCCACAGTTTTTTCAGAGCCACCCGTCGATAATATTTTTTTTGAGCTGCCAAAAAATACTCAAAACGAAGTATATCTAGCTGTTGAATTTCTGCCAGGACAATTCGACCAGAGAGCTGATAGTGCTGCACAATGTATTCAGCTGTTATGTGGTGGGGAACGTCCAAGAGTTAAGAGTGCTAAAATCTATATTCTCAGTGGTAAAATTTCCGACGCTGAAATGCAAAAAATCAAGGACTTTTTAATAAACCCCGTAGAATCACGTGAATGTGGTCTTGATGCCTATCAAACGCTTGAAGAAAAATTTGAAATTCCAAATCAAGTTGATGTGCTTGATGGATTTATTTTACTCGATGAAAACGGACTAAAAGAATTTGTTAATGAATATTCATTAGCTATGGATGTTGATGATGTGAAGTTTTGCCAAGAATATTTTAAAAGTGAAAATCGCAATCCTACAATAACAGAAATCAGAATGATTGATACCTATTGGAGCGATCATTGCAGACACACAACTTTTCTCACTGAAATAACAGATGCTAAAATTAATGCTGATTATATAAATAAAACCTTTATTACATATAAGCTTCATAAAAAAGAGCTTGGAAGAGAAAATAAGCCGATTACCCTAATGGATATTGCAACTGCTGCTGCCAGAAAGCTGAAAAAAGACGGTTTTCTTCCCGACTTAGATGAAAGCGAAGAGATCAATGCCTGCTCAGTAAAGATTAAGGTTGATGTTGATGGAAAAATGCAGGACTGGCTTTTAATGTTTAAGAATGAAACACACAATCACCCAACTGAGATTGAGCCATTCGGTGGTGCGGCAACCTGCCTCGGTGGTGCTATACGTGACCCTCTTTCAGGACGTGCCTATGTATATCAGGCTATGAGAATCACAGGTGCTAGTGACCCCTTGCTCCCTGTTGAAGAAACGATTAAAGGAAAGCTTCCTCCTAAAAAAATCACAACAACTGCAGCAGCAGGATATTCCTCATATGGGAATCAAATCGGACTTGCCACAGGACTTGTCAATGAAATATATCACAAGGGTTATATGGCTAAAAGAATGGAGCTTGGTGCTGTTATTGCTGCTGCGCCTGCTGAAAATGTAGTCCGTGAGAGGCCAATAGCAGGTGATAAAATTATTTTGCTCGGCGGTAGAACAGGCCGTGATGGCTGTGGCGGTGCAACAGGCTCTTCAAAATCACATAATCTTGACAGCCTTGAAAAATCCGGTGCAGAGGTGCAAAAAGGTAATGCTCCTGAGGAGCGTAAAATTCAAAGGCTGTTCAGAAATAAAAATGTTACTCGCCTTATCAAGCGATGCAATGACTTTGGTGCAGGTGGTGTATCCGTAGCTATCGGAGAACTGGCTGACGGACTCGATATAAACCTTGATGTTGTTCCTAAAAAATATGAGGGTCTTGACGGTACGGAGCTTGCTATTTCTGAAAGTCAAGAAAGAATGGCTGTTGTTGTAGCTGATAGTGATGTGGAAAAATTTATTTCCTTTGCTAATGAAGAAAATCTTGAGGCAACTGTCGTAGCCGAAGTAAAGGCTGAGCCTCGCCTTTTAATGACGTGGAAGGGCAAGGAAATTGTTAATCTTTCAAGAGAATTTTTAAATTCAAACGGTGCTAAAAAATTTGCGGAGATACAAATAAACAAGCCTGAAATTAAGCCCTTGTCAAATAGAAAAAATACTAAAGCAGATTGGATTAATCTTGTTTCCGATTTAAATGTCGCATCTCAAAAGGGATTATTGCAGCGTTTTGATAGCTCAATTGGTACAAGCACAGTCCTTATGCCCTTTTCTGGAAGGCATCAAGCTACACCTATTCAATCCATGGCAGCAAAAATCCCTGTACTTGATAAGCAAACAACTACTTCTTCAATAATGTCGTGGGGATTTAATCCTTTTTTATCAGAACAATCTCCATATCATGGGGCACAATCAGCCGTTATTGAAAGCGTCGCTAAAATAATTGCTACCGGTGGTGATATTAACAAATGCTGGCTTACCTTCCAAGAATATTTTGAAAGAACTAAAGATGACCCCATACGCTGGGGAAAGCCTTTCGCAGCCCTGCTCGGTGCTTATAAGGCACAAACAGAGCTAAAGCTGGCTTCAATCGGTGGCAAGGACAGTATGTCCGGCACTTTTGAAGAAATTGATGTTCCTCCTACTTTGGTTTCAATTGCTGTAAGTGTTTCCAATCAAGATAATATAATTAGCAGTGACTTTAAATTGCCCTTTAGCAAAATAGCTTATATAAAACCACGATACGACGAAAATAACGAACCTGTATATGAAAGTGTAAAGGAAGTTTTCTTAGCTGTACAAAAGCTTATACGTGAGAAGAAGGTACTTTCCTCATGGGCAGTGGGCTTTGGAGGTATTGCTGAAGCTGTGTTTAAAATGTCATTGGGAAATAAAATTGGTGCTAAGCTAAAAAATATCAATGACGATGAATTATTTAACCCTGTTTATGGCAGCTTTATTTTGGAATTGTCCGATAAGGCTGTGCAAAGCGATTCATCAAGCCTTGAAATCATTGGTGAAACTATCTCGGAATATAAAATTATCTGCAATGATATTGAGCTTGACATTAGCGAGCTTGAAAAATCATGGAGCGATAAGCTAGAGCCAGTTTTTAAAACTAAGACAAGCGAAAAAACTGCACCTAAAAAAATCAGCTTTAAGGAAGACTTTACTTTCCATTACAGTGGTGAAAGTGCAAGACCTCAAGTGCTTATTCCTGTATTCCCTGGAACAAATGGTGAATATGATATGAAGGGTGCTTTTGAGCGTGAGGGCGCTAAAGGCAAAATTTTTGTAATAAAAAATCTTACTGCTAATGATATAAAAGAAAGTGTAGATGCCTTTGCAAAGGCTATTGAAGGCTCAAATATCATAGCTATTCCTGGTGGCTTTTCAGGTGGTGACGAACCTGAGGGAAGTGCTAAGTTTATTGCTGCATTCTTTAGAAATCCTAAAATTACCGACGCTGTTCATAATATGCTTTATAAAAGAGATGGACTTATGCTGGGCATTTGCAACGGCTTTCAGGCATTAATAAAGCTGGGTCTTGTTCCTCATGGAAAAATTGTTCATCTTGATGAAAATTCACCTACTCTTACATTTAATGAAATAGGACGTCATCAAAATCAGCTTGTACATACAAGAATTGCTTCAACAAAAAGTCCATGGCTAAGCGAATGTAAGGTTGATGAGGTATATACAATTCCTATTTCACACGGAGAAGGCAGATTTGTAGCAGAACAAAGCATTATTGATTCTATGATTAAAAATGGGCAAATCGCTACTCAATACGTGGATTTAAACGGAAGCCCCACTATGGATATTGAATATAATCCTAATGCTTCTGTCTGTGCTATTGAAGGTATTTTATCAATAGACGGAAGAATTTTAGGAAAAATGGGACATAGTGAGCGATATGCTGATGGATGCTTTACCAATGTTGATGGTAAAAAACAGCAGCCACTGTTTAAAGGTGCTGTTAAATACTTTAACTATTAAAACACGAGCTTATTAACGAAAGGAACGAAAAATGCTACCAAAAATAGGAATCCGCCCTGTAATCGATGGACGTCAATTCGGCGTTCGTGAAAGTCTTGAAGCTCAGACAATGGAGCTTGCGAAAACTGCTGCAAAGCTCATTTCTGAAAACATTCGCCATGCTAATGGTGAGAAGGTAGAATGTGTTATTGCAAATACAACAATAGGTGGTATTGCTGAAAGTGCTGCTTGTGAAGAGCAGTTTTCAAAGGAAAATGTTATAGCTACACTTACAGTTACTCCATGTTGGTGCTATGTAACACAGGTAATGGACCAAAATCCAAACACAATAAAGGCTATTTGGGGATTTAATGGCACAGAAAGGCCTGGTGCTGTTTTTCTAGCTGCTGCTATGTCTGCATATGCACAAATGGGAATGCCTGCTTTTTCAATCTATGGACATGATGTAAAGGATATTGACGACAAGGAAGTACCCGATGATGTAAAGGAAAAAATACTTCAGTTCGCTCGCTGTGCTATTGCAGTCGGTTCTATGAAAAACAAAAGCTATGTTAATATTGGTGCTACCTCTA
Organism: Clostridiales bacterium; assembly: GCA_012518465.1. Classification (GTDB taxonomy): domain Bacteria; phylum Bacillota; class Clostridia; order Oscillospirales; family Ruminococcaceae; genus JAAYSD01. Next base: position 2,128 of record JAAYSD010000064.1, on the reverse strand, counting down.
TGGGGATTGGCGGCTCATACTGTAATGAGGATTTCTTCCGTACTTATCTAGGAATCCATCCGGAATGGGTAGATATGAGTGAAATTATTCGCAGAGAAAAGCTTGGAATCTATGACCATGAGGAATTTGAAAAGGCTCTTAAATGGGTAAAGGCTAACTGCAAAGAAGGAATTGATGTAAATGAGAAGCCTAAATCTGCCGACGAAAAGGAAAAGGATTGGGAATTTTCTATAAAAATGACTCTTATTATAAAAGATATTCTTTTCGGAAATGAAAAACTGGCAGAAATGGGATGGCTTGAAGAGGCAAAAGGCAGAAATGCAATTTCCGGTGGTTTTCAAGGACAAAGGCAGTGGACTGACTTTATGCCTAATGCTGATTTTGCCGAAGCTATTTTAAACACTACATTTGACTGGAACGGCAAGCGTGAAAGCGTACCTTTTGCCACTGAAAATGACGGTTTAAACGGAATTACTCAAACCTTCTTGCATTTGCTTACAGCACGTGCTGCTATTTTTGCTGATGTACGAACATATTGGAGTCCCGATTCAGTCAAGCGTGTGTCAAATTGGACACCGGAGGGTCTTGCTAGTAAAGGGTTTATCCATATGATAAACTCAGGTGCTGCTGCATTAGACGGAACAGGTGCAGCTAAAAATGAAAAGGGCGAAAATGAAATGAAGCAATGGTGGAATGTTACTGAAAATGATATTTCGGCAATGCTGCAAAACACTAAATGGTGTCCTGCTAATCTCGGATATTTCAGAGGTGGAGGTTTCTCCTCTTCCTACTCCACTAAGGGTGATATGCCTGCAACCTTCGTCCGTCTAAACCTTGTAAAAGGTCTTGGTCCTGTACTACAAATTGTTGAAGGTCATACAGTTGAGATTCCTGAAAATGTTAATAAAATACTTCTGGATAGAACTGATAAAACATGGCCGTCTACATGGTTTGCACCGAAAATTACGGGGAAAGGTGCATTTAAAGATGTTTATTCCGTTATGGCAAACTGGGGTGCAAATCATGGAGCTTTTGTCTATGGACATATTGGAGCAGATTTGATTACGCTTGCATCAATGCTCAGGATACCCGTTTCTATGCATAATGTTGATGAAGAAAAGATATTCCGTCCACATTCATGGTCAGCCTTTGGTACTGAAAACCTTGAAAGTGCCGATTTTAGAGCATGCAAAAACTACGGATCTTTATATTAATTTATGCAAAAAGAACAAATTAGCCTTGACTAACTCATGCTTTTTGTGTATAATAAACTAGTAATCGTTACTAAATAAATATATAAAGGAGTAAACACTATGGACTTAAAGGGTACAAAAACAGAAAAAAATCTGATGGCAGCTTTCGCTGGGGAATCTCAGGCTCATACTAAGTATCAGTACTACGCTTCTCAAGCTAAGAAAGATGGGTATGTACAAATAGCCGAGCTTTTTGAAAAAACCTCAGCAAATGAAAAAGCTCATGCAAAAATATGGTTTAAGCTTTTACATGATGGGGGCATTCCCACTACTACTGAAAATCTAAAAGATGCTGCTGAAGGCGAAAATTATGAATGGACAGATATGTATGACGGATTTGCAAAAACTGCTGAGGAAGAGGGCTTTACTAGAATAGCTGCCTTGTTCCGTATGGTAGGTAAAATTGAAAAGGAACATGAAGAGCGTTATAGAAAGCTGCTTAGCAATATCGAGGGTGAGCTTGTCTTTTCTAGCGAGGGGGAAGCTATATGGGAATGTGGCGTTTGCGGACATATACATATAGGTAAAAAAGCTCCTGCTAAATGCCCTGTTTGCGACCATCCACAGGCTTATTTTGCACGTCGTTCTACAAATTATTAATCAGATTAATATATCAATATTAAGGCTGTTGATATCCTTTAGGATACAACAGCCTTTTATTATATAATAAAATCTGGAAATAAAATTACAAATACTTACTTGCTACAAAACTATTGCATTTAGGTTACAAATATGTTACAATACAATTGTCAAGAAACACGACATAATTTTATAACTTATTAATTGACATATAGAAATTCAGGAGGTAAATATTATGTGCTTTAATTTTAATCAAATTCTCGCTTGGCTACAACAATGCTTAGCAACTTACAATT
>JAAYSD010000063.1 GCA_012518465.1 Clostridiales bacterium | reverse complement strand
TTATTTATTTTATGGAAGCGTCAAATTACAAATCTATACATAAAACGTCAAAAAGAAAAGGAGCTTAACTATCTTTACAATACAATCGCTGAGAATAAAAAGCTAATTGATAAGCTTTGGAGTGATAATGAAAGACTGTCAAAAGTCATTCATAAGGACAATAAGCTTATTCCTTCAATTGAAAATGCAGTGCTTGCAATGTCTGATGGTGATCCCAGAAGTGAAGAGATATTAAAACAATTACGAGAGCTTTTTACGGATAGAGCAGATATAATCAAGGATTATCAACGTGGGAGAAAATATAATATACAGCAGACAGGTTATTTTTTAATTGATTCAATGGGCGAATATATGTATAAAAAAGCTGTTGAGCAAAAGGTTGATTATTCATTTGAAGTATCTTGCAGTATGGATTTTATAAAGGATGGCATTATATCTGAAAAGGATTTCTGCACTGTTCTTGCTGATATTATTGAAAATGCTTTAATAGCTGTCAAAAAAATGGAGTACAAGGCTGTTAGTATAAAAATTACTGAATATAATAATTCCCCAGCAATTATTGTCAGTGACAGCGGTGAGATGTTTAAGGCTGAGGTGCTTAGCTATCTTGGTTTAAGGCGTACAACGACACATTCACATGAGGGTGGCAGTGGAATTGGACTTATGTCGCTGTACGATATTAAAGGAAAGGCTAAAGCCAGCCTTATAATAAGAGAATTTTTATTTACTGAAAAATCGTTTACAAAGGAAATAATTTTTACATTTGATAATTTGAATAAGTATATTATTGAAACATTTAGAAGCGACGAGCTTATCGAAATAAACTTTAGAGATAATATTGAAATTGTTGATATTTCTAATAATTATTTAGGCTAGTTTTTTTGTGGATATTTTCAACCTTTTTGCCTAGCATGAGCAGAGAAACTATATTTATAAGTGCCATTGAGCCATTGAAAAAATCGGATATTTCCCATATAAATTCACCGGAAATGTTCGCACCTAAAAAAGCAATGAATATATAGGCAATTTTATAAATATTCAGCTTTTTTTCACCAAAAGCATATGAAAAGCTTTTTGCACCAATAGCAGACCAACCAGCAATTGTCATAATTGCGAAAAAGAAGATAGATATACTGATAAAAGCACCTGCATATTCACCAAAGGCTGAAGAAAAAGCTATAACCACTGCTTTATCGGCATCGCTTGTATTAAAGCTTTGTTTTGTTATAAGTAAAGTAAAGGCTGTTAGACTGCACATAATAATTGTATCGAAAAATACCTGAAGCATTGCCCATATGCCTTGTTTATGAGGGCTTGTTTCTGAAGAGGCAGAGTGAATTATCGCAGAGCTGCCCAGCCCAGCCTCATTAGAAAATATCCCTCTTTTTATTCCCCATTGCAATGCACCGATAGCTGAGCCTGTACCTACTGCCTTAAAGTCAAAGGCTTTTGTGATTATTTCTTTTATCACAGATGGAAAGCTGCTTATATTCATAATTATTACTGCCATGCAGCCTAGAATATATAGAATGGATAAAACAGGGATTAATTTTTCTGTTACACTTCCTAGCTTTTTTATTCCGCCAAAAATTATGCTGGCACTAAAGCCTGCTATGCAAATCCCTGTGACCCACTCAGGTGTGTTAAAGCTTTGTTTCATAGATAATGATGCGGCATAGCCTTGTGCCATATTTCCCATTCCAAAGGAGCATAAAATAGTTAAAATAGAATAGAGTATAGCTATTTTGGGCATATTTAGTCCCTTTGAAATATAAAGGCTTGGTGAGCCCTCATACTCACCATTTTTATTTTTTTTACGATAAAACATTGCAAGCAAAGTTTCGGCATATGCTGTTGCCATTCCTAAAAATGCAGAAATCCACATCCAGAATACAGCACCGGCACCACCTAAAATTACTGCACTAGCAACAGCTATTATATTCCCAGTGCCAAGCGTAGTGGCAAGAGAAGCTGTCAAGGCTTGTATGGGTGAAATATTTTCTTTAGTTTTGATAGCTGAGGATTTTTTAAATACGCTAAATAACTTTCTTATTTGCACTGCTTTTGTCTTATGAGTAAAATATACTCCTGCAATAAGAAAAAGGCAGAGCATAGGTATCCCCCAAAGCAAATATTTATTAATCAGTGAAATTATTTTTAGCATAGCAGCCTCCTTTAATTACATAATAATATGTGCTTGTACTGAAAATAATGACTGACAAAAGGCTTTGATTATAGACAAAAATATCTCATTTTTCCCATAAACATAGGTTTTTTTGTGAACAAACAGTAAATTATATTTGCAAATGCTTGTAATATTTTTAAGCATATATTATAATGAAGTTATGTGGTGGAAAAAAGGAAGTGAAAAATGCTTATTTTAGCTAGCGGCTCGCCAAGAAGAAGAGAGCTATTGAATGAACTTGGCTTGTTTTTTGAAGTAATTACATCAAATGTAGATGAAAATATAAATGAAGCCAGACCTATACATTATGTGGAAAAATTAGCGTATAAAAAAGCTGAAAACATTGGAAGCCTTTATCCTAATGATGTTGTTATAGGTGCTGATACCATTGTTGTACATGATGGGAATATATTGGGAAAACCAGCTGATGAGCATGAGGCACGTGAAATGCTAATGAAGCTTTCGGGAAAAGTACATGAGGTGTATACGGGAGTATGTATTTATAATAAAAGCAATTTGATTAACCGTATTTTTTATGAGCGTACTTTAGTGGAATTTTATCCTATAAAAATTGATGAAGTAAACCATTACATCCTTACAGGAGAGCCATTTGACAAGGCAGGAGCTTACGGAATACAAGGTATGGGTAAGCTTTTTGTAAAGGGTATAGGTGGCGATTATTTCAATGTTGTAGGCTTGCCGATAGGAAGGGTATATAGGGAATTATTTGACAGTCAAATATCCCCTTTAATAAATTTTACAGGAAGATTTCAACACAAGGAGGAATGTATGCTAATAGTTACAAATGCCTTTGACGGCACTGAAAAGCCACTAGAAAAGCAAAAAGTGTATAAGGAAGTCAAGCAGGAGGGTAACTTGATTACTCTTGAAAATGGCGTAGTATTAGAGCTTGTATATGGCGGAAAGCTATTTGACAAAAATACGGGCGAGAAATATGCAGCTGTATATGAGTCGCCAGATGATGATTCCATTGGTGCTTTGTACGGATATATAAAAGTTAATACATAAAATTCTTTAGAAACACTTGACAATGTTTTAGCTTTATGCTATTATTAAACAAATAATTAAAACCGTTGATGAGGAGAAAAAACACATAGCGATATTCAGAGATTTACGCCTTGGCTGTGAGCGTAATTGTCGTTGGTGGTTAATATGGCCCTCAGAGGGCGTGATTAAATGTCACGACGGATTCGCCCGTTATAGCGATAGGATATGTTAGTATCCGATGAGGAGGGGTTACTATACCCAAACAAGGTGGCACCGCAGAGTTTCTGTCCTTGATAGCTTTTAGCTATCAAGGATTTTTTGTTTTCCTCTTCTTTTCGGAAAATTGGAAAGGATTTTTTATGGGAAATTTTAAGCTTTTACCAGATTTGCAGATGGTGAAAAAAATAAGTAAGAATTATGACATAATACCTTTGTCATTTGAAATTCTTGCAGATTTTACAACGCCAATTTTACTCCTGAGAAAGATAATGGCAAAGAGCAGCCGCTTTTTTCTGCTGGAAAGTGTGGAAGGAGGAGAAAAATGGGGTAGATATAGCTTTATAGGTTTTGATCCTAAGAGCGTTTTAAAAGTGAATAAAGGCATTTGTAAAGTTGAAGATGAAAAAGAAGTAAAAAGCTTTAAAGGTGATGCTGTTTCAGCAGTAAGAAAATTAATATCTAAGAAAAAAGCTTTTACTTGTAAAGAGCTGCCTATTTTCACAGGAGGTGCTGTTGGTTACTTTGGGTATGATACATTTTTTTACAATGAAAGCTTTTTAACTAGTGCTAATACAAAGGTTGATGTTCCTGATTGCTTAATGATGAGATTTGATGATATTATTGCCTTTGACCACATTCGTCAAAAATTAATAGTTATTATTAATATTGATACCTCAAAAAACATTGAGCAAGAATATGAAAAAGCGACTAAAAAGGCTGAAGAATATGAAGAGTTTATAAAAGCTCAGTACATTCCTTTACCTAATAAATCAGAGGAAAAGCCGTCCTTTAAAAGCAATAAATCATATCAAGATTTTTGCAAGATGGTAGATAAATGTAAAGAATATATAAAAAATGGTGATATTTTTCAGGCTGTTTTATCACAAAGGTTTGAGGCTGATTATAATAGCGATTTAATGAATTTTTACAGGGCATTAAGAACGATAAACCCTTCTCCTTATATGTATTTTATGAAATGCGATGATATTGAAGTAGCTGGTGCAAGCCCTGAAACCCTTGTACGAGTGCAGGATGAAGAAATCTTTACTTTCCCCATTGCGGGAACGAGAAAAAGAGGAGAAAACGAGGAAAAAGATAAGGAAATACAAAGTGAATTGCTTAGTGACCCTAAGGAAATTGCCGAGCATAATATGCTTGTGGATTTAGCGAGGAATGATGTCGGCAGAGTAGCTGAAATAGGAAGCGTAAGCGTAGAAAAGTATATGTCGGTGCAAAAGTATTCGCACGTTATGCACATTACGTCAGAGGTAAAAGGGAAAAAGCGTATGGATTTTGACAGCCTAGATGTACTTTCGTCAATACTGCCGGCGGGAACATTGTCGGGTGCTCCTAAAATTCGTGCCGCTGAAATAATTGATGAGCTTGAAGGTGAAAATCGTGGAATTTACGGCGGAGGACTTGGATATATCTCATATTCAGGAAATCTTGACTTTGCAATTACGATAAGAACGGCAGTAAAGCTTAAAAACAAAGTTTACGTTCAGGCAGGCGGAGGAATTGTGCTTGATAGTGTACCTGAAAAGGAGTACGAGGAAAGCATAAATAAAGCCAGCGCAGTAATAAAGGCATTTGAACTTTCTGCCGAGATTGAGAGGTAGTAATGGTACTTATAATTGATAATTATGACAGCTTTACATATAATTTATATCAATACATAGGCTGTGTGATTCCAGATATAATTGTTAAGAGAAACGATAGAATTACAGCTGAGCAAATAAAAAAGCTTTCGCCCTCACATATTGTAATTTCTCCCGGACCTAAATATCCAAAGCAGGCGGGAATATCAATTGAATGTATAAAGCAATTTTCAAATGAAATTCCTATCTTAGGAGTTTGCCTTGGTCATCAAGCAATAGTGGAAGCATTTGGAGGACGAATTGTTCAGGCTGAAAATATCATGCACGGTAAAACCAGTGTAGTTAATTTGAATACGGACAATAAGCTATTTTCAAGTCTTCCCGATAGGCTTAGAGTAGCTAGGTACCATTCTCTAATAGCAGAAAAGCAAAGCCTGCCAAAGTGCCTTGAAATAATTTCTACCGACGAAAAAGGTGTTGTTATGGCAGTCAAGCATAGGGAATATAATGTTTTTGGGGTGCAATTTCATCCTGAAAGTATTTTAACAGATATGGGTAATAAAATAATTGAAAACTTTTTAAGTATTTAAACATGATGAGTATTAGGAGGATATTATGGATTATACAATTATTGATTCTTTAAAAATAGTGAGTGATAAGCAGGATTTGAGCTTTGAACAAGCCTTGCAGGCAATGAATTATATAATGGATGGAAAAGCAACGGATGCACAAATAGCAGGCTTTTTGATTGCTTTAAAAATGAAGACTGAAACAGCAGAGGAAATAGCAGCCTTTGCTAAGGCTATGCGACTTCACGCAGATAAGGTAATCGGTGGAGAAAAAGCATTAGATATTGTGGGAACAGGTGGAGATATGGCAGATACTTTTAATGTTTCCACTACTTCAGCGATTGTTATTTCAGCTTGTGGTATACCTGTTGCAAAGCATGGAAGCCACAGCTCCTCGGGAAAATGTGGTGCAGCTGATGTGCTTAAGCAATTGGGAGTAAAGCTGGGTACTTCTCCTGCGACTGATAAGAAAATGCTTGATGAAATAGGAATATGCTTTATGTATGCACCAAGGCACCATAGCTCTATGAAATATGTTACTCCAGCTAGAAAACAGCTGGGTGTACCGACCTTGTTTAATATTTTAGGTCCTTTGGCAAATCCGGCAGGGGTAGGTGTGCAGATGATAGGAGCTTATAGCAGGTCTTTAGCATATAAAATGGCTAAGGTACTGAAAATTCTAGGTACAAGTCGCAGCAGGGTTATTACCGGTGATGATGGGTTAGATGAAGTTAGCCTTACAACATCTACCACAATTTTTGATATTGTAAATGGTGATATTGTGGAAAGTAGATTTGACCCAGCTGAATATGGATTTAAGTATTGCTCCATAGACAAGTTAAAAGGTGGAGATGCTGAGTATAATGCGAAAATTGCCCTTGAGGTTCTAAATGGTGTGAGAAATGAAAAAAGAGATATGATTTTGATAAATTCTGCTCTTGCCATAAATACATATTCATCAGAATATTCAATAAAGGATGCTATAAAAATGGCAGAAGATGCAATAGACAGTGGAAAGGCAAAAAATCAGCTAGAAAAAATGATTGAAATGTCAAATAGTGAAAAGGAGGAGTAAAATGGCTTTTATTCCTAATATTCTTGATAAAATTATTGTAAATAGAATGGGACAGGTTGAGCTGCTGAAGGCTAGTAAAAAAATTTCTGATTTTGAAAAAATGATAGAAAATAAGTCTTTTAAGAAAAGGGAATTTACAAAGGCTTTAAAAAGCAGTACAATGTCTATAATTGCTGAGGTTAAAAAGGCTTCTCCAAGCAAAGGTGTGTTTTTGAAGGATTTTCCGTATATTGATATTGCACGTGAATATGAAAATGCAGGGGCAAATGCGATTTCCGTACTTACAGAGGAGAGTTTTTTTCAGGGAAGCAATGTTTATTTAAAGGAAATAAGAAATGCAGTAAAATTGCCTATTCTACGTAAGGATTTTATTGTAGATGAAATTCAGTTATATGAATCAAAAGCAATTGGGGCTGATGCTGTTTTGTTGATTAGCTCTGTTTTGAAAAAAGAAAAGCTGAAGGAATATATAAAAATATGCGATAGCCTAAAGCTCGATTATATAGTAGAAGTGCATAATGAGGAAGAAGTTTTCGACGCTATTACAGCTTTGCCAAAGGTTATAGGTATTAATAACAGGGATTTAAAAACCTTTGAAGTAAGCCTTGAAACTACAAAAAAGCTGCGTGGATTGATTCCTGAGGATACCGTTATTATCAGTGAAAGTGGTATCCATACATTTGAGGATATTATTTTAGCTGAAAGCTATGGTGCTGATGCAGTGCTAATCGGTGAGGCTTTTATAAAAAGTAATAATATTGCTGAAAAGTTTAAGGAATTTAGAGGGGAAGTATGAGCAGGATAAAAATCTGTGGACTTTTTAGGAGAGAGGATATAGACTTTGCAAATGCAGTAAGACCCGATTATATAGGCTTTGTATTTGCTGATAGCAGTAGGAAAATCAGCTATGAGCAGGCACGTCTTTTCAAAACCCTGCTTGACAAAAATATTAATGCTGTGGGTGTTTTTGTGAATCATGATATAGACTTTATTAAAAAGCTTTGTTATAATGGTATAATTGATAAAATTCAGTTACATGGTGATGAGGGAGAAGATTATATTGATTCGCTGAGGTGCTTAAATATACCTGTGATAAAAGCTTATAGGATAGAAAAAGAGCTTGATAATGAGCTTTTATATAGGATAAATAAAAGTAAGGCAGATTTTATCTTATTTGATAAGCTATCCGATAAGGCAAGGGGAGGCTTAGGAGAAAGCTTTGACTGGAGCGTGTTGAAAAAGGTGGAAAGAGATTATTTTTTAGCTGGTGGAATTAATTTGCAAAACATAGATGAAGCTTTAAGACTCAATCCTTATGCATTGGATTTAAGCAGCTCTGTTGAAGAAAATGGTGTAAAAAGCTTGACTTTGATGAAAAAAGTAGTCAACAAAGTAAGAGATTTTAATTTTTTAGGCTGATGTGATTATTCTTAAAGGAAAGGAATATTATTATAATGAGTGATAAAGTGATTAGTATAAAACAAGCCTTTGAAAAAAGGCATAGAAATGGGCAAAAATGCTTTATACCGTTTTTTACTGCAGGCGACCCAAGTATTGTTAAAACGGAGGAATTTATACTAGCTCTTTCAAAAGCGGGTGCTGATATTATAGAGATTGGTGTACCGTTTTCAGACCCTGCTGCTGATGGTAAAGTGATTATGGCGGCAAATATTCGTGCTATGAGCCAAAATGTCTATATTAATGAAGTGCTTGATATGCTCAAACGTTTGAAAGGGCGGGTAGATTCCTCACTTGTATTTTTGATTTATGCTAACATAATTTTCAAATATGGGATAGATAGATTTTTCGAAAAATGCTCTGATGTCGGAATAAGTGGTGTTATTATTCCTGATGTTCCTATCGAAGAGGAGGGTGAATTTAGACCCTTTGCTGATAAATTTAATATTGATTTAATAAGACTTATTTCGCCAATGTCATTGAAAAGAACTGAGAAAATATGTTATAATGCTAGTGGGTTTTTATATTGCGTTTCATCTATGGGAGTAACAGGTGTTAGAAAAGATGTAAATTCCCACTTAGAAGAAATGTTTTCAGTGATAAACAAATATAAAAAAATCCCCACTGCTATCGGATTTGGCATATCCACGCCCACACAAGCAAAGCAGGTGTGTAAATATGCTGATGGTGTAATAATTGGCAGTGCAATAGTTAAAATAATAGAGGAGTATGGAGGAAATGCCTCTGCAAAGCTTTTTGAATATGCACAGCAGATACGACAGGCGATTGACTCAAGCGATACTCCCTGAGCAAAGGAGAATTATATGAAAAGGATTGCAAGCTTTGAGGTTGACCATGATAAAATAGGCGTGGGTATGTATATTAGTCGTATTGACGATGAGATTATAACGTATGATGTGAGGATGGTTATACCGAATGGAGGAAAATATCTTTCAGGTGCATCTATGCATACTATTGAGCATTTGTTTGCAACTTATGCGAGAAACAGGTATGAAAGCAATATAATTTATGTTGGACCTATGGGCTGTAAAACAGGATTTTACCTTATTCAAAGAGGGTTGAGCCATACTCAAGCTATTGAATTGGTAAAGGATGCTTTTAGGTATATTAGGGATTTTGATGGGGAAATCCCCGGTGCTACACGTAAGGAGTGTGGAAACTATCTTTATCATGATTTGGCACAGGCTAAAAAAGATGTATGCGAATTATTGGACGTTTTGACAAATTATAGCGAAGAAAATCTTAGTTATAATTAATGAATTTGATTACAAATAGGTTAATGAAATTGTGCAAAAAGCCAAAGTTTATAAAAAAAGAGTTACAAAAGTGTTACAAGTATTGCAATTTGTTGACGGAACTAATATAATTAGTACAGATTTGTTGCCAAAATGATTATGATATTTATTAGAAATTACTAAATTCTATTTTGGCAATATTTCCGTGCTTGTATTTTAGGATTATGCATTTTATAATTCCAAAAAGGAGGTAATTATGCATAAATCAGAAGATGTGCAACAAAAAGCAGGCTTTTTTTCTACATATATAAAGGCTTTGTTTAACAATATAAGTGATTTGGGTCGTAATATTCTGCAAATTGCTATTATTATCGGCCGAAAGGTAGGCGCAGGTGTGTCAAGTGCAGTAAAGTGGCTTGGCAGGGTTACTACCTTACCACGAAAATCGATTGTTAGCTTTTTTGTACTGGCATTTGGTTTTTTTGCCTCTCCTTTTGTGAAAATTCGCAGAGATTATAGGCGTATGCGAGCTGATATAATTAATTCTAGGGGTAAAAAAGGCTTTTTAGCAGAGATAAAATATATTTTCAAGTTTCTTGCTAAGATTTTCTTCGGAAAACGTGGTATAGCCATATCATTGTTTAATTACGCTATGCCTATAATTAGTATAATATCGCTGTTCAGCATAGTGTCATATGCTACTAGTCTTGATTATGCTGTTAAAATTTCTATTGATGGGCAGGTATACGGTTATATATCTGATGAGAGAATTTTTGATGAGGCTGATGTTATTTTACAGCAGAAAATAACTTATCTTGATGGTACAGAGCCTATTTCTTTTAGTCCTGAATTTGTTGTCGAAATGACAACATCTGATAAGATTATGACAAAATATCAGCTTGCTGATAAGATGCTAAAAAATCTTGATGCCGATGTAGAAAATGCTTATGGCTTATTCATCAGTGGAAAGTTTTACGGTGCCGTAATAGATAAAGAAGAAATTGACAATACGCTTGATGCTTTATTAAATAAGTACAGAACTGGAAATAAGACTGAAACTGTAAGCTTTGTAAATGATATAAAATTTGAGCAAGGGCTTTATCTTACTCAAAGTATAGTGGATGAACAAAGTATTATTGATAAAATAAGCGGAGTCAAGCAGGTTGCGGCTTATTATACAGTTGCTGAGGGAGATTCCCAGTGGCTGGTAGCTGAAAAGCTAGGTATTAGTCTTGATGAATTATATAGGCTTAATCCATCTATTGAGGGTACATATTTGACAAAGGGACAACAGCTTGTAACAAGCAGGGAAGAGCCATTTTTGGCTGTATCTGTTACTAGACAAGAGGTTTATGAAACAAGCGTAGCATATAAGACTAAGAATGTTGATGATTCCTCAAGATTCAAGGGTGCGAAGTATATCGAACAAGAGGGCGAAAAGGGAATCAATAAAGTCACTGCTAATGTTTCTTATGTTAATGGATATGAATCTAAGCGTGAGATTATAAAAACTGAGGTAGTTAAAGAGCCTGTTGATGAAATTATTAAGGTTGGAACAAAACCTGTTCCCTCGGGCAATTATTCAAGTGAAACAGCAGTTGCTGGAAAGTTTATATGGCCTGTTGGTGGAACCGGTGGATATATCAGCGAAGAAATGTATGGCTATGGTGGTTATTATGGTCATAAGGGACTAGATATTGCCGGTGTTCCTACTGGTACGCCGATATTTGCAGCAGATTCCGGAGTTGTAATTGCATCTGGAAAAGGCTGGAATAGTGGATATGGAAATTATGTATTAATTAGACATGATAATGGTCTTGTGACACGATATGCTCACGCATATACATTGAATGTTTATACAGGGCAGAGAGTGACACAGGGGCAGCAGATTGCGACGGTTGGTTCAACCGGTAGGGTAACGGGTGTACATCTTCATTTTGAGGTTATTTCAGGCGATACATATATTAATCCTAGAAACTATTTGCCAAGAAGATAAAAAAAT
>JAAYSD010000062.1 GCA_012518465.1 Clostridiales bacterium | reverse complement strand
GATGAAAAAATTCAGCATATTGATGAAAAATTAGGCGATTTTTTGCTCTTTTACTGTGATTTATTAAGAATGTTGGATAAAAACGCTGAAAAACTCTTGACAGATTCAATAAATAGGTTTATAATGCGATTTAGGGATGTCGAACTTTCTAATAATGAAAACGACGGAACAATTAGGAATAATGCAGTTCGTAATATAGAAACTGCTTTATAAAATTACGGAGGTTTAATTTATGACAAAGGCAGAATTAATTTCAGTTATTGCTGAGGAAGCGGAAATCACAAAGAAGACAGCTGATAAGGCTTTATCCGCTGTAATCAATGCTATCACTGACGCTCTTGTAAAGGGTGACAAGGTTCAACTCGTTGGCTTTGGTACTTTTGAAGTTCGTAAGAGAGCAGCTCGTACAGGTGTAAATCCTCAAACAAAGAAGCCTATTGAAATTCCCGCTACAACAGTACCTGCTTTTAAGGCTGGTAAGTCTTTGAAAGATGCTGTAGCTAAGTAATCTTCGCAAAAGAAAAATCTGGCATTAAAAGTGGACTTCTTTTATAGGAGTCCGCTTAAGTTTTATAGAAAGAGTTATTATGAGAATAGATAAGTATTTAAAGCTTTCACGTCTTATTAAGCGTCGCACCGTGGCAAATCAAGCTTGTGACGCTGAAAAAATTTTTGTAAACGGACGTGCTGTAAAGGCATCATATGATGTGAAAATTGGCGATATAATAGAAATTAATCTTGGTAAAAATCCACTTAAGGTAAAGGTTATTGAAATAAAAGATCATGTACTTAAAGATGGTGCTAATGATTTGTATGAGATTGTATGAAAAACTCCCTGCTAGCGTAAAGGCTGAGCAGGGAATTTTTTATGCAAAAAATCCTCTGAATAATATTGACACCAAGCCATCAATGCAAGCACACAGCACTGTAAGAATAACAAATATAAAAAGCTTGAATATTAAGGCTGCAATTGGACTTGCTTTAGATGAAGAATTTTGATTACTATTATTTTGTTGCTTTTGTTGATTTTGTGAAATACATAGTAAGGTATAGATTGAAAATCGTATTGCTGCATTTGTAGATAGTACAATTATCACCGAGCTAAATACGCCGCTTGGAACTATAAAAAGAAGTGCCTTTAAAAGTCCGTTAAAGCTTTCACTTAGATATAAAAATCCTATGGAAACGCCTAAACCAAGGCCTTTAAACAGCGGTGCAATAAATAAAAGAGGGGAGGATATGGCGGAAAATCCAAGTAGAAATATAGCTCCTACCAAAGCAAGAGTTCCAAAAAGACTTGCTTTAAAAATGCTAAAAAATTCTTCGTTTTGCCTTGATTGGAGAAAGCTATTTGCTAAAAAGCTTATATCAGATTCCTTGATATAAGGAGAAACCATTCCACCGAGAAGCACTCCTGCTAATAGTAAAATCATTAGTGAAAAAATAAGCTTGCTTTTTATTTTTATTAAGCTTGTCCTTTTCTGAGGGTTGAAATTTGGATTGATTTGAATTATAGGAGATTTTTCAAGAGAGGGTGATGCAGATTGATTTTTATGTTCCTCAATTGAAATAGGCGTGGATACTTCATTTTGCTTTGAAATTTCATTTTCAAGTATTTTTGTTTCTGTCATTTTTATCATTCCTTTCGTAGATATTATATTTGAGTGTAAAAGGAAATAGAACTTGAATAATTATTTATTTGATACAAATACTAACAAAAAAATAAAAGGAAAATGATTATGTTGTTTAAAGCGTTAAATAGACATATAAAGAAAATAATAAGCAGTAAAGAGATAAAGGCTGAAAATGAGTGGGAAAAGCAAAATTCCTGTCCTATTTATTCAGAGCTTATAGGAGTGCTTGATGAAGATTTAAATAAAATCAGAGGCATTGTTGGCACAAGCCTTGATATAAAGGTGACGACATTTAATTTTGGAGAAAACAGCGAGCTTAATGGTGCAGTTATATTTGTAGATGGACTTGTAAATCAAGAATTAATAGCACAATCCATATTACAGCCGCTAAAGCTGTTTAAAGGCAATGAAATATATATGCCATCTAAGCCCTGCGATGTAGTTGAGGCAGTAAGAAACTGCGTTATTTGCTCAGCTGATGTAGTTTATGAGGAAAGTCCAGCAAAACTTATCAATGCCTTTATGTCGGGTGATACGGTGTTTTTAATTGATGGGTTTAAGCGAGGATTAATAATAAGTACTAGAGGCTGGGATAAGAGGGGAGTGACAGAGCCACAATCTGAATCCGTTATCAGAGGCCCTAGAGAATGTTTTACCGAAAACTTTAGAACGAACACTGCACTGCTAAGGAGACGTATAAAATCATCACTAATAATAGAGCATATGGTAATAGGCAGAAAATCACAGACAAGTGTTGCTTTGGCATATGTTGATGGGGTTGTAAATCCTGAGATTTTAAATGAATTAAAATCTCAGCTGGAGGATATTAGTATTGACGCTCTTATTGATTCTAGTTATATACAGTCCTATATTGACCATAATCCTTTTAGTTTATTTGCTACTGTAAATTATACGGAAAAGCCTGATGTAGCAAGTGCTAGAATACTAGAGGGGAGAATAGCTATTATCACAGATGGCTCACCCTTTGTGCTTACTGTGCCAATGCTCTTTATAGAAAGCTTTCAGACGGCTGAAGATTATTATGTTCGCCCTTCATATGCAACAGCATTGAGAATATTAAGGTTTATATCATTTATGATAGCGATATTTGCACCTGCTATATATATCTCTTTAACAACCTTTCATCAGGAATTAATACCGACAAAGCTACTGTTTACTTTAGCAGAAGCAAAGGAAGGAACACCCTTTACAGCCTTTATAGAATCTTTTATAATGGTTTTCGCCTTTGAAATATTGAGAGAAGCCGGACTAAGGCTGCCAAGACCAGTGGGGCAAGCAATTAGTATTGTAGGTGCATTAGTCATGGGAGAAGCGGCAGTTTCTGCAGGGATAGTTGGTGCTCCTGTTGTTATTACTGTTGCTATTACAGCGGTTGCAGGATTTGTTGTGCCAAGTCAAACAGATGTTGTTACTATTTTAAGAATTATATCTATGGTGTTTTCGGCTTTTTTAGGTGGATATGGGTTTACACTTGTATTTTTTGCAATTTTGATAGATTTAGCGTCGCTCACATCATTTGGTGTGCCTTATTTTGAAGGATTAATACCAGCTAGAAATGTCCAAGACAGCTATATAAGAATGCCTATATGGACTATGAAAACAAGACCTAAGAGTCTTTCGGGGGTTGATGATATAAGGCGTGGTAAAACTAAAAATAATTAATTAAGGGGTTTTATGAAAATATTCAGAGTTATATTAATATTTACTATGGCGTTATTTTTAGCAGGCTGCTGGGATTCAAAGGAAGTAGGCGATCTGGCAATAGTTACAGGTATGGGTATAGATGCAGGGGCGGAAAAAGATGAAATTAAGCTTGTATTGCAGGTGGGTGATATGTCTAAGGGGCAAAAGGATTCCCAAGGGGAAACAGAGCCTATTATTTTAGATTCGACAGGAGTAAATATACAAGCGGCAATAGAGAGCTTGAAAATCCAAAGCACTAGGAGCTTATATTTTAGTCATAATCAAGTAATTTTAATAGGTGAAGAGCAGGCAAGACGTGGAATAGCGTGTTTTCTTGATTGGTTTGTGAGAAATGAGAATACCAGAATGGAGGTCCCTTTAATAGTAGCTAAGCAAGATGCTAAGGCTGTGTTGCAAACAAAGACAACGCAAAATAATATATCTGCCTTTGCTGTAAAAAGTATGCTTGATAATGATGTAGCACCCTCGTTTTATTCTAAAATAAATTTACTTTCGTTTTTGTCAACTCATATTAATAAAACAACATGCCCGATAGCACCTATTGTTGTTTCAAAAATTGATAGTGATAAAAACACTATTTTAGAAATAGAAGGAACAGCGATTTTTAAAGAGGGGAAGATGATAGGCGAGCTTGGTATTCATCAAACAGAAGGATTAATGTGGATTTTAGGACAATCACCAAAAAGGAATATAATAGTGAAAAATGATGATGGAAATGCAGCATTAGCTATTGTAAGCTCACAATCAAGTATTTCAAGTGATTATATTGACGGTGAATTTATAAATGAAGTAAATATAAAAGCTACCTTTAGAATAAGTGAGCTAGCGGGATTTAAGGACAAGCATAGTGATAATATAATTCCTTTTATCAATGATTTGCTAAAAGATGATATGTATACAAAAATAGGCTCAGCTATACAAAGCTCTAAGAATTATAAGTCGGATATTTTTGGTTTTGGTTCAGCGTTGTATAAAAAGAGTCCTGAAAAGTTTGAACAAATTGTAGAAAACTTTGATGAAATATATTCAAAAAGTCCTTATAGGATAAACCTTGAGGTAGAGGTATTAGATACCGGGAAAATTAATGGAATATTAACCGACCATCAAAACAAGGGGTAAAGGAGAATAAAATGTTGAAGCAAAGCCGAACAATATCAAAAATGCAAATGCTTTTTTCAATAGCTTGTTTTATACAAGCATCAATGCTTTTGACAAGCTTTTTTACTCCTGTGGGAGGAAGCTCATCATGGTTAGCAGTAATATCATCATATCTTGTCTTTGCGGTATTTACAATACCATTAATTATGCTTATCAAAAATTTTCCTGATAAAAATTTATTTCAGATAAATGCAATAGTCTTTGGAAAAGTTGGAGGAAAAATTGTATCAGCAATTTATCTGATATTTTTCTGGACGCTTTCTTCTTTAAACACAAAGGATATTGGAGTTTTTTTACAACAAACAGTAATGACGAAAACACCAACATATGTAACTATATTTTTCCTGATGTTCTTGTGTGCTTGGGCTACAAGAAAGGGCTTATCGGTAGTAACAAGATATGCTTCATTTTTCTTTGGGGTGTCCATGATAATTATGATTTTTTCTTTTATATTTTCATATAATCTGATGGATTTTTCATATTTTTTACCAATCCTGGATATTGAGCCAATAAGATTTATTCAAACTACTAACGTATCATTAAACATTCCACTTGGGGAAATAATATTTTTTCTTATGATTCATCCGGAAGTAAGGGATATAAATAAAAATTCAGGAAAAGTAGTTTATATAGGGTCATTTATGGGTATGCTTAATATTTTATTAGTAGTTATTCATGATACGGCAATATTAGGAGAGGCAGGAAAGCTTTTTACAATACCTACTTTTGAAACGCTGAGAATGATTTCCATCGGCGATGTATTAAGCAGAGTGGAGATATTGTTTGCTATAATGCTTATGTTATTATTATTTTTTAAAATTAGCTTTATGGTATATGTTACTACAATATCGATAGCGGAAATTTTAGAAATAAAGGATTATAGGAGAATAGCTTTTATTACAGCGGCATTAGTATATATAAGCTCTTATATTCAATTTAATGATTCTTACATTCACGCTGAATTTGGTATAACAGTGGCACCGTTGATATGGACTTTTATAGAGTTTTTCTTGCCATTTTTAACATTAATGATTTTTATAGTTAAGCAAAAATATAAAAAAGGAAGTGAGCAGACAGCATGATATTTTATGCGTCGGTAATATTTTTATTAATTATTTTAGTAGAGATAGTGCCTTTTTTCAAAGAAAAAAATAAAAAAGACGGAATAAAAGCAAGTATTGTGTTATTATTTGCTATGATACCAGCCTATTTATTTTTCAGCAATATAAAGGTTTATTCGCCCATGTATTTAATGTATGAACTTTTTATGTGGCTTGGCTGGCACTATCCGGCATTGGGATAGGAGTGCAAATAGAAAAGGATAGCTAAGCATTGCCTAAGCTATCCTTTTAGAATGTTTGATTAATTGTTAGGGTCGGTATTTATATCATCATGAGATGTTTGGGATTGGGAGCTGACTTCGGCAGCATCATAAAGGTCGCTTTTGATTTTTGTGGAGCTTACTTCAGGCGTTCTTGAAAGGTAGACTACTTCAACTCCCTCTTCTTTAAGAAAATCGAATTTGCCACGCCAATCATCTCCCATTACAAATACATCTATATGATACTCGTGCATATCAGATCTTTTTTGTTTCCAATTATTTTCAGGTATTACTAAATCAACATAACGAATGGCTTCAAGTAATTGTTTCCGTTGTTGATAGGTAAAATAAGTCTTTTTATTTTTTTCATTTAAGTTAAATTCATCTGATGAAAGCACAACAATTAAATAATCACCAAGAGCTTTTGCTCTCCTCAATAAATTTATATGACCATAATGCAATAAATCAAATGTACCATAGGTTATTACTCTTTTCATCATGCTCCTCCTTATCATATTTATTAAAATAAATTTTAAGCTTTCTTTAAATCCCTAACCTTTTGCACAATATTTTTTATTTGCTTTCTCTTAATAAAACAAATTATCAGTGAGATTGCTATAACAGTGTATCTTAAATATATATTGTTGTATAAAAACAATAATAATAAACCACACGCTATCATTCCAAATGAGATTAGCAATAAGATTTTTCTATTAAATACTTTATATCCATCTAAATGCTCTTTGCATACCTTTTCCATAAAAAGATAGTGAGCAAATGTATAAATAATATAACATATAAGTGTAGTATATCCAGCAGCTAAATATCCAAATATATCAATGAAAATATAGTTTAAAATTATATTTAAAACGGCACTAATTACACTTACTATCATAATGAAATTTGTTTTTTCATAATAAAATTGAAATTTTGCAAAGATGTCATAGGAATACATAAAAAACATACTCATAGCTATGGGGGGGATTACATATATTGCTTCATAATATGATTCAGGAGCAAATAGTCTTACAACCTCAGGTGCGAAAGCAATAAGTATTAGATTTACAATAGCAACTATACCCATTGTTAAATATGATATTCCAGCTATATTATCAAGCTGCTTTTTTTTGATTTTATTATATAACCATGGTGTTATTGTATTAACTAAGGAAGTGTTAAATATAATCATTATAGATGAAATACTGTATGCTAATCCATAAATGCCAGCTTTATCAGAGTTGACCATTTTATCTATCATAATACGATCAGAACTGTTTAAAACTGCTTGTGATAGATAGTGAGGTATTAAGGGAATGTTGAATTTTAAAGCATATACCCAAAACTTTTTAGAAAAAAACTGTTTTCCTTTATACATTTGATAGACAAAAAGCCCAGAATATCCTATAAGCTCAACCAAAGCAATTCCTAAAATTCTAGCTGTAACCTTAGAGTCTGAGTTTACAACAAATATAATTCCAATAACAGGTTTAGCCACTGAAATTATTAAAGTAATTAAAACTAAAAGTCTATATTTATATGTTACCCTTTGCGAGGCTGCCCATAAATTAAATACTGCACCCATCCAAATCATTAATAGCATTGCAAGGCATTGAACAGTTGTTAATGAAAAAAGCTCATTCCAAAATTTATAGAAAAATAGGTATATAATAGTCCAGCCTGCTACTAAAGTCAGTGTTAAGCCCTGTAATGAGGAGGAAAAAACATTTCTTTCCTTGTCAAATTTTACAAGCCCTTGAGTATATACACCACCACTAAGCATCAGTGATACAAATATATTAACAATACTTAGCCATGAGTTAAAAACATTATATTCACCATATTCAGCAGTTGATAAAAGCCTTGTAAAAATAGGTGTTGTTATTACTGAAATCCCTTTTTGCAAGAAGGAGCATATTAAAAACCATATCGCTGCCTTAGCAGGCAAAGTAAGATTCTTGTATTTTGCTAACAATTTATTCATAATTTATCTATCTTTTCTAATAGTTTATGGCATACTATGCCTTGATTTTCAAGAGAGTAGAAAATATTTTTTACCCTTTTTAAGTCATCCAAATATTCTTTATTACCGTTTATTGCTTTATCAATGCTTTCAATAAGCATATCAAAGTTTTTTGCTTTATCTCCCGGTGTAACTTCATCATATTCAAAATACATTTCCCTATCTTGCTTTAAGTATTCATTATAATCATAACAGTAAAAAATTATTGGTCGATTTAAAAGTAAATAATCAATATAACAGCTGGAATAATCGGTTATTAACACATCAGTATTAAATAATAATTCCTGAGTATCGCATGATTTGTCAGTATAATCTATTATATTGGAGTATCCCTCAACTGTCTTTCCGTCATTTCTATTGTAATAATGCTTTTTGATTAGAAAAAGTATTTTATTGTTTTTACAGTAGTTATTCAATCTTTCTAAATCAAGTAAAGAATATATATCTACTATTGTTTTTCCTTCATTTCTATGAGTAGGCATATAAACTATTAATTTATCATATTCGACGTTGGAGTATTTTATTTTTTTAAGACAACCGTCAAAAAAAACGTCGTTTCTAGCTTGTCCAATTTGTATTATGTGGTCTTTATCAGTTTTAAAACAGCTTTGATATATTTTTGAAATTTTGTCGCTGGTAGAAAAATAATAAGTTTTTTTGTTGGCGAAATTATTTAATTTATTCCATATACGCTTGTGAAGAGATATAGAATCAGCAGTAATATGGTCATCGTATGCAATTTTTTTTAAGGGTATGCCGTGCCATAAATTTATAACCGTAGCTCCACCAATACAATCCGCCTCAACATCAAATTTACCAGTTGATATTACAGCGTATTTTGCAAGTCTACATAATTTTCTTGATTCTTTAGTACCCATAAGAGCAACAGGCATATTTTTGGACTTGAGATTGTTGTAAATTTCATGATTTTTTGTAATCCATACAGCCTTTTTCCCGTTTTTTAAAGCATAAAGATAAAAATATTTTGAATTATCAGCAAATTTATCTCCATGCCACGCACCACATACGTATAAATCATTTTGTCTTTTTTTCAGCATTGAAAAGTATAATTTAAAAAAATATATAAAGTTTTTCTTTATTTTCATTATAGACCCCTAAATTTATTAGTATTAATTTTTGATAACATAAGATTGAGCTTGCCAATGAACAGACAAGCTTTAAAGTTGATTTCATTAAAAATAATAATTTCCAGTACTAATCACTGATTGAAATCATAGAAAAAAATATAAGCACAAGTTTATTTTCAATTTCTTAGAGGCTTCCTAAACAGTGATTAAGTGTTAGAAGAAATAAAACTAATGATTGATTATTAATACTTTTTTAATTCTATCATATTTAATTATTAAATACAAGTCTTTTAATTTATATTATGATAAATTATAACATATTATCAGTTGTAAAAGATTAAAGAGATAGCTTTTAATTAGATATGTTCCTCGTTTGAGATTAGAAAAATGATGATTGGAAATTAAGATTATATTGTGTAAGAAATTGTGTTTGTAGATTAAAGGTAAACTGGGAAGAAAGTTGATACCCTATTGACACCTAACTATC
>JAAYSD010000061.1 GCA_012518465.1 Clostridiales bacterium | reverse complement strand
TTGTTTTTTACACGCATAATTCGTCGTTTTTCGCCAACATGGCGAAATAATCAGCAAAGCTGATTACCACGACAAATTAGCTATTTCTCTTTCTTTGATCCTTGATAAAAACTTTGTTTTTTACACGCATAATTCGTCGTTTTTCGCCAACATGGCGAAATAATCAGCAAAGCTGATTTATTCTTTTTTATACTTTTATAAAAACTTTGTTTTTATTTTTTTTAAATCCCGTTGAGGGATTATATTTTGAAGCAAAAAACTTTCAACAAGTTTTTAGTTTCAACTCTTTATTTTCAACACCAATGTTAGAAGAATTTTTAAATTTATTATTTTCAACATTTAAACATTCTTTAAACATTTTAATATTAAAAACTTCGACATTTTATTAGCTTATTATCCTTGTTTGTCGAATATTCAACAGATTCGCACTTACTACTACTATGACTTAATTTATATAACATATTATTTATTAAAACCTTCGGTTTTATTATTTTTCTAATAAAAATACATAATTATTTCAACCAAAAAATAAAAACCATATGAAGAAAGGATTATTATGAAATTTATTGCTCAAAAATCTGAAATTTATGATGCAGTAATTAATACAGGTAAAGCAGCATCAGCAAAATCAACTATTCCTGCTTTAGAGGGAATTCACTTTGATTTAAATGAAAATACACTTACTTTAACAGGATATGATCTTGATTTAGGTATAAAAACAAACTTTCAAGTAGATGGCAAGGACAATGGTGCTATTGTTATTAACGCAAGGCTTGTAAGCGATTTAATAAGAAAGCTGCCCGATGGAAATATATGCTTTGATGTAGATGAAAAAAATATGGTTAATATAAAAGCAGGTGAGGTTGAATTTTCTATTATGGGTATGCAGGAAGATGATTATCCTAGTATTCCTGTTGTAAGCCCTGAAAAAAGCTTTTCTATGCCTCAGGCTCTTTTAAAGGAAATGATTAATCAAACGTTATTTGCAGTCGCTGTTAATGAGATTAAGCCTGTTCATACCGGTTCTAAATTTGATATAATAGATGGAGAACTGAATGTTGTTTCTGTTGATGGAGTAAGGATGGCTATACGCAAGGAAAAGGTTGATTTTGAGGACTTTTCTTTTGTTGTACCGGGAAAAACCTTGTCCGAGGTATCAAGAATGCTTGATGATGATACTGAAAAAAAGGTTACGCTTTGTGTTGATAGAAATCAAATTTCATTCGAAGTGGAAAAGTATACTATAATTTCACGCTTGCTAGAGGGTGATTTTATAAATTATGCAAATTCTATGAGCTTTAATTCTGACATTGTCGCTAAGGTGAATGTAAGAGAGTTTTCAGACAGCTTAGAAAGAGCAATGCTTCTTATCAATGAAAAGCATAAAAGCCCTGTAAAGCTCGAATTTGAGCCGGGAATGCTAAAAATATCATGTGCATCTTCTTTAGGTAAGGTAAATGATAGTATAAAGATTGAATATTCTGGTACGCCTTTAAAAATTGGACTTAATGCAAAATATATGCTTGATGCAATAAGGCATAGTAATAGTGATATGGTAAAAATTATGTTAATGAGTGCTATTAAACCGGTAAAAGTCTTACCTATTGAAGGTGATAGCTTTACCTTTCTTATAATGCCAATGAGAATAAAGGAATAATGTTTATCCCCTCAAAAGAGGGGATAATTTAATAATTATTTAAAAAGGAGAATAGATTTGAACACTCTTTATATTTCTGATCTTGATGGGACACTTTTAAATGCGCAGGCAAAGCTAAAAAACCGTGCTAAAGATATATTAAATAGATTAATAGAAAATAACATTGATTTTACAATTGCAACAGCAAGGTCATGGGCAAGTGCAAAGCCTATTTTGAAAGGACTTAATCTCCAGCTGCCGGTTGTATGTATGAATGGCGTTATGATAGTTGATCCTAAAACAGATGAAATTATAAAGCTTAATTCTTTTTCTGAAGAACAAATACAATATGCCAAAAGTACTTTTGAAAGCTTAGGTGAAAGTGTGATGGTGTATTCTATAATAGAAAATGAGCATAGAATCTCATGGCTAAAAGGTAAGGAAACTAAGGGAATAAAATTTTACATAAGTAATCGTGTAGGAGATAAAAGACTGCGTCCTTGTGAAAATATTGAGCAGCTGTGGAAGGGTGAAATATATTATTTTAATGTGTTGGACCCGAAAAATAAAGAAATGCTGGATAATTTTTTTAATGATAAAGGACATTTTTCAGTAAATTTTCAGCCTGATAGCTATGATATAAATCATTTTTGGTATGAAATTTTTGATAAGGATTGTGACAAAGGAAAAAGCTGTTTATTTGTTAAGAAAATAATTGGTGCAGAAAAAATAATTAGCTTTGGTGATAATGTAAATGATATGACTATGCTTGAAGTGTGTGATGAATTTTATGCTGTTTCCAATGCTATGGGCGAATTAAAAGAAAAAGCAACGGGAATAATAGGCTCTAATCTTGAAGATGGAGTTCCTGTTTTTATAGATAATCACAATACAATTTTAAGAAATTATTCCGAGCGTAAAACAAGCGTTGATAAAGATAAATTTAATAAAGCACTTGAAAAGGCTATATTATCACAAAAAACTACAATAGGTACGCAGAATGAAAAGCTTATTCATTCTTCATTAAAAAATTATTTTTCTGAAAATCAAGATGACCACGAAATAAAAATAGGTAAGTATTATGCCGATATAGTAGGAGAAAATGGAATAATTGAGATTCAAACTACTGCTTTTCAAAAGCTGAATGAAAAGCTTAGTGATTTTTTAAAGGCAAGTCATGTAACTATTGTTTATCCCTTTGCATATCAAACAGCATTTAAAATTATTGATAAAAACACAGGCGAGATTTTAAAAGAAGGTGACTTTAGAAAAAATTATCAAGCTAAAAGCTATGGTGATTTTTTTAGAGAATTATATCGCATAAAAGGGTTTTTGATGAATAAAAATTTATCAATATGTGTTGCTTTGTTAAAAATAGATGAAACTAGATATGAAAGAAAGAGCAGGCGAGGAGGAAAGCGTTATACTAAAATAAAAGCACCGGTAGAGCTTTTGGACCTTGATTATTTTGAAAAGCCTGATGATTATAAAAAATTTATACCTGAGCAAATTTTAAAAAAAGGTGAAGTTTCGAGAGGTGAATTTATTAAGGCTGTTGGATTAAATGGCTCTATAATGCTTGAAATACTAAATTATCTAGGAATAATGAGATTTTCCAGAAAAGAAGGACGTAAATATTATTACAAAGTTAATTAAATATTATTGTTTCCAAAACTAATTTTAAAATTGTAAGATTATAAAAGTTATACAAATTAGAATTGTTTTGGAAATTTTTTTTTTAATTAGAATGAAACAAAAACATAGCTTAAATTGTATTATTATCAAAGGATAAAAAGAGGTGGCAAAATGGAAAAAGCTAATGCTTTATTGCGTACGAATGAAGCAGAAAATGAGTATGATTTTACTTTAGAATTGATTTACAATAGGCAGGTGGATACAGTATTTAGGGTATGTTTTTTGTTTATGAAAAATGTTCCTGATGCTGAGGATTGTGTTCAGGATACTTTTTTAAAGCTTATTAAAAAGCAAAAAATATTTGAAAATCATGAGCATGAGAAAGCTTGGTTGATTGTGACAGCATCAAATATTTGTAAAAATAAGCTGCGAAATTGGTGGAATAGAGGAGTGAATTTAGAAAGCATACAAAATTTAACAGAGCTTTCTCAAGCTAATTCATCACAAGATGATATTGAAAATGATTATGTTTTGAATGAAGTGCTTTCTTTGCCTGAAAAGTATAAATTACCTGTATACTTATATTATTTTTCCGGATATAAAACTGATGAAATATCAAGAATTTTAAAGAAAAATCCTAATACAGTAAGAACTTTGTTAAGAAGAGCAAGAAAAATACTTGAAGAAAAGCTATTGCTATAATTTATTTTTTGAAAGGAGTTTAATATGGATAAGCTGGGTGTACAAATAA
>JAAYSD010000060.1 GCA_012518465.1 Clostridiales bacterium | reverse complement strand
AATTCAGCAAATTTTTGATTTTCACAAAATTTTTTAAAAATAAAATACAGGCTTTGCATTAAGCAAAGCCTGTATTTAGTTTTCATTAAATCATGACGCATCTTGTGGCTCAAACTGACTATTATACAATTCAGCATAAAATCCATTTTTAGCAAGAAGCTCTTCATGATTTCCACTCTCTAAAATATCGCCATCCTTCATTACAAGAATTAAATCAGCATTTTTAATAGTAGAAAGTCTGTGCGCTATTACAAAAGACGTTCTGCCCTTTGTCAATTCATCCATAGCTTTTTGAATTTGTATTTCTGTACGTGTATCTACGGAACTTGTAGCTTCATCTAAAATAAGCAAAGGTGCATTTTGTATCATTGCACGAGCTATTGTAATCAGCTGCTTTTGTCCCGCTGACAGCACTGCTTTATCATCTAAAATAGTATCATATCCATTAGGAAGTGTTTTTATAAATTTATGGATACCCACTACTTTACATACTTGCTTTAACTGCTCATCAGATACATTTTCTTTTACATAAACAATGTTCTCACGGACTGTTCCCTCAAAAAGCCAAGTATCCTGCAACACCATGCAAAACATAGAATGTACATTATTTCTTGTTAGCTCGCTTGTAGGTATTCCATCTATTAAAATCTGTCCTCCGTCAAGCTCATAAAACCTCATTAAAAGATTTACTATTGTTGTTTTTCCAGCACCGGTAGGGCCAACTATCGCTACTTTTTGTCCACTTTTAGCATGAGCTGAAAAATTTTTAATAACTAGCTTTTCAGGTGTATATCCAAATACAATATTTTTAAATTCAACATCACCATTGGGACTTTGTAAAATCTGCTTTTTGTCATCTTCTCTTGACAACTCATCTTCTTCCAAAAATTCAAAGACTCTTTCTCCAGCTGCAGCTGCTGACTGAAGTCCCGTAGCTGCCTGTGCTATATTAGAAAGCGGCTGTGTAAATTGCTTAATATAAATCATAAATGCTACAATTACGCCAAATTCAATTTTATTGTCCAATGCCAACGCCGCACCCGTTAAACAAACTGCAACATAACCAAAATTGCCCACAAACCCCATTATAGGCTGCATAAGTCCCGAAAGAAACTGCGATTTCCATGAGCTTGTATATAGCTTATTATTAATTTTATTAAAGCTTTTGTTTATTTTCTCCTCTGCATTATATGCCTTTACAACTGCTTGACCAGTGTATGTTTCTTCTATTACACCATTTATTTCACCTAAATAATCCTGCTGTTGTGTAAAATACTTTTGAGATTTACCAATAATAACAAACATAAGAATAAATCCAAGCAATGAAGATAATACAGCTACTAAAGCCATCAATGGATTTGTAACAATCATCATCACCAAAGAACCAACAAGCATAGTCACCGACGAAAAGAAGCCTCCCACACTTTGATTCAACGTCATTGAAAGTGAATCAATATCATTAGTAACACGACTAAGCACATCACCAATGCTATTTCTATTAAAATAATTTAATGGAATTTTATTTATCTTATGGCTAATATCAGTACGCATTCTACGTGAAATTTTCTGTGAAACAGTTACCATAATAAAATTTCTGGCATACTGAAAAATTATACTTAAAACACTAATTACACCAAAAATAAGTGCAATTTTATTTACCTTATTAAAATCAATACTAGTAATAATTCCATCTTTAATAGCATTGGATAAATCTTCAATATAGCGTGGGCCTATAACAGTTAAAACAGAACCTATAACAGCTAATATTATCGCTATAAAGATGAAAATCGCATAAGTTTTACTGTATTTTATAATTTTTAACCATGTGTTTTTAAAGTTCTTAGGCTTCTCCCCTACCATTGGAGCACCAGGTCCCCTTCTTGGCGGACGACGTTTATATTCTCTATCTGACATCTTCCAGTTCCTCCTTTGATAGCTGTGATAAAGCAATTTCACGATATACTTCACAATTATTAATTAACTCTCTATGAGTTCCTATGCCTACTGCCCTGCCTTCATCAAGAACAATTATTTTATCGGCATCTTTTATAGTGCCTATTCTTTGTGCTACGATAAATACAGTGCTGTTGGACGTATGCTTATTTAACGCATGACGCAACTGCTTATCGGTTTTATAATCCAAAGCAGAAAAAGAATCGTCAAAGATAAGTATTTCAGAATTACGATGAATAGCTCTAGCTATTGATATTCTCTGCTTTTGTCCACCTGATAAGTTTTGTCCAGACTGTGCTATAACAGCATCTATACCGCCTGTCTTTTCGTTGATAAATTCCTTGCCCTGAGCAATCTCAATAGCTTTTTCAACTGCAGAATCACCATTTTCAGGATTGTTTCCATATTCAATGTTGGAACGAACAGTACCTGAAAAAAGCACTGCCTTTTGAGATACATAGCCTATTTTATCCAATAAAGCTTTTTTATCATATTCTTTCACATTTACACCGTCAATTAAAACTTCACCTGATGTAACATCAAAAAATCTAGGTATAAGATTAATTAAAGAGCTTTTTCCACTACCCGTCGAACCAATGATTGCAATAGTTTCACCCTTATTTGCTTTAAAGCTAATATCCTCAAGGACATAATCACCGGCATCAGGGTATTTGAAATTAACATTTCTAAACTCTATTTCACCCTTAATATCATTACCTTTATAATCTCCGTAGTGAATTCTAGGCTCAGTATCAAGCACTTCATTTATACGCTTTGCAGAAACCGATGCTCTTGGCAGCATAAAAAATATAAATGTAAGCATCAAAAACGACATTATAACCATCATAGCATATGATGAAAATACAACCGTATCAGAAAAGAGATCTATTTTGCTTTCCATGCCAGCGGCTTCTATTAAATAAGCACCAATATAATAAATACTTAGATTTATACCACTCATAACCGTCGCCATAACAGGGTCAATTAGCGACATTATCTTACCTATAAATAAATGCGTCTTATATAATACTGTATTATGCTTTTCAAACTTTTCGTTCTGATAATCTTCTGCATTATAAGCACGAATAACTCTTATACCTGTCAAATTTTCTCTTGTTACTCTATTTAAGTTATCAGTATATGTTTGCACAACCTTAAATTTAGGTATCGCAAATAAAGTAATAACAGTGATTAAAACAACAATCAAAATAATTGCACCACCGGTAGCAGCTGTCCACTGCCAATTCTTAGTAAGAATTTTCATAGATGCCCATATAGCCATTACTGGTGCACGTACAAGTACAATAAGACCCATAGAAATAACCATTTGAATTTGATTTATATCATTTGTGGATCTTGTAATAAGACTCGGAGTAGAGAACTTTCCTATTTCTTCAAATGAGAATGAATGTACTTTTTCAAAAATATCTCCTCTTAAAGATTTTGATATCGATGCGGCAATTTTAGCTGTAAAAAATCCTGCTATTACTGCAATAAAAAAACTGCCTAAAGCACAGGCAAACATCATAAGTCCCGCATGCCATATATCCTTCATTTCGGTATTTGGCGTTTGTAAAAGTGTTGTTATTTCCTTCATATATTCAGGTAATCTTAAATCAAGCCATACCTGAAAAACAATAAATACTAAAGCCCCCAAAATCATTAGCCAATCTCTATTTTTAAGGCGTTTCAAGATTTTGAACATATTTGTTATCCCTTTCATATTCCATATTTTCAATGCTGGATAGTAATTTTTTTAATAAAAAAATTAGCTGTTTTTTCTCATCATTAGATAATCCTGAAGAAAACATCTCATTAATTGTTATGAATTTTTGCTTTCCTTTTTCAGTCATATCCTTAGCTTTTTGTGTAAGACTTAGGTTGAAATATCTGCCATCTATGGTGCTTTGCTTTTTTTCTACCAAGCCTTTTTTAACAAGATTTTTGACAAGACTAGTGACTGAAGAACCCTTTAAATCCAAAAATTGTTCCAGCTTTTTGACAGTTATATCTTCATCAGCATGATGATATAAAAATCTGATTATCATTAGCTGCTGAAAAGTTATCCCATCTTCTTTAAGCATGGCATTGTGCTTATTATATATAGCGTGGCTTATTTTTTTCAGAATAAACGCTATATTATTTTCTTCAAGCCTTGCTTGTTCATCTAAAGCCAATTATTCACCTCCAAAATTAATTAGAATTCTATGTAATTATAGAACTTTTAAAATCCATTGTCAAGGATTTTCACATGGTTTTCAGAAAATATACAAAAAATTTATAGGACTTGCTAAAAAATCAGCAAGTCCATAAGATAATATTTTAATCCAAAAAATCTTCATTAAGACAAACGCCAAATTCCTTAGCAATTGCTCTTAAATTAGCATCAGTAATAGTTTGAATGATTTTGCCTGAGGAAAATGCTAAATTATATATTTCAGCTGCTTTTTCAATAGTATGCATTAAGCCAAATGTTATATCAAAATCCACTCCCGAGCAAAATAACCCATGATGTGCCCAAACTGCAGCATCGTACTTTTTCATTAGCTTTGAGGTGGCCATAGCAATTTCAGTACCACCGGGAACCATCCATTCCACTACTCCTACACCTTGAGGAAAAACAACAGGACATTCGGTTGCTGATTGCCATAAAGCCTTGGTAAAAGCTTTATCCGTAAGAGGAGTAGTATAAGTCATAGCAATAAGATTAGCAGGATGTGCATGATAAATTACTCTGTATTCATTATTAGTAGCAGATTTTTTAACAGAGTGATTCATAAAATGTGTAGGAAATTCACTGGTAGGTCTTGCACCATTTTCTAAACCCCAAACAACTTTCCACGAGTCGCCTTTATCATTTATTTTTACAATACCAATTGAATGCTCTGGGTCTAATATAACATTTCTGAAAAATTTTCCACTTCCAGTAGTTATAAAATATTCGTTTGCAAACTCAACCCATTTTTCAAAATGCTTTGGCTGAATTTCGTTTCTATCGACAAATTCATTCTCCACAAAAATAGCATAACTAGTATGCAGATTAAGCTTTTTCTCACCGGGTATTAAAGAAAATGCTTTTTCCAAGTCTTGCATAATCTGCTCAGGAGTTGTTGCTTTTCCAGGGTAATTTCCTGTTGCCTGTATTCCTCCGGAAAGAGATTCTCTACTGTCAAAGCCACCTACATCATCACCCTGCCAACAATGAATTGAAATAGGTATTTGCTTAAGAGAATTAATAGCATTTTCTACATTAACTCCATATTTTTCATATACACTTGCCGCATAGTCAATTCTACTTGTAAAGCTCATAAAGCGACCTCCATTTGTATTTTTAAATTTACTATTGCCGTAGACTCTTCAGGAATAACTATTATTTTTTTGCCCGTTGCTTTTCGTGTAAGCTTATTTAAAAAATTATTCTTAGCACCGCCACCGGCTATATAAATTCGATTAAACTTCATACCTGTGTTTTTTTCAAGCTGAATAACAGCTTTTGAATAGCTTTCAGCTAATGAGCGATATGCACATCTAAAATAATCAGCGGATGAAAGCTTATTTTCACTATTTAACAACGAATCAAAAGCACTCTTCATACTAATAGGAGAAAGCAGAATTTCTGCATCTGCATCTATCAATTCATTAAATTTACTGCTCTCAGCCATCTCTACTATTTCATCAAAGCTTTTATCAGGGCATAGCTCCTTTCTTAGCTCTTGAATAAGCCACATCCCCATAATATTTTTTTGATAACGTATGTATCCTATCCCTCCTTCGTTAGAAAAATTTGAGCTAAAGCTATTTTCATCAGTAAGAGGTTCATTCGTTTTAATGCCAAGCAAGGACCATGTACCCGATGAAATATAAGGCTGATTTAAACCAATCCTCATTCCCTCAACAGCAGATGCTGTATCATGCGTAGCACAAAGCACTACTTTAGTATTTCCGCCTACCTTTTCAGCAATTTCTGGTAAAAGGCAGCCTAATTGTGTTTTTGGCTTTTTTAATTGCGGAAAAAGCTGTTGAGCAAACCTAATGAATTTATAATATAGGATTCATACTCGCCTTTTGTTGCATTAACTAACCCCGTAGTCACAGCATTAGTATATTCTTTTGCCTTTTTTCCTGTTAATTTATACATCAAATATTCCGGTATCATTAAAAAGTCTGTTGCTTTTGCTATTCTTCCTCTTATTAAATCATCATACAATTGATAAATCGTATTAAATGGCTGAAACTGACAACCAGTGATTTTATAAAGCTCTTCAAATGATAAACCACGCAGATAACCCAAGTTTTCTAAATAGCAATCATAAAAATACTGCATAGAATCTTTTCTAAAATGCAAATAGCTTTCAAGCTTATCACTATCCAAATAATACTGACCATGAAAATTTAATGTAGCCTGCTTTTTAGGGCTTAGCATATAATCAAGATTTGTAAGTCCTATTTCCTTATACATTATTTTATACATATTATAAGTATCAATTCTGCAGGACTCACCGCCACCAATATTGTATATATGCCCCCAAAAGCCTTCATCTAGGGTTTTATCATAGCTGTATGAACACAGATTTTTCATTGCTATAGCTGAATCTCTGTCCGAGCAATATTCCAATACATTATCAAAACAATTGTGAAACATTATAGCATCTTCAATTTGACTCATTGGCTTTCCTATTATACCTGTTTGCCTATGAGAAACCCAGTATTTTAATCCGCTTTCTATAACAAGCCTTTCGGCTACTACCTTTGACACAGCATAATAATCAAATACGCTGGGCTTTATAGGATCTCCGATTCTCCCCCTATGAATAGGAGGCATTCTGTCGCCTGTTTCTGCTACTGTACCTATATATACAAATTTAGTTGTATCCTGTTGATTATTTTCATATATAGCTTTAATTATATTTTTAGTAGAACCATAATTAATCTTCATAGCAAGCTCTGGATTATAATCAGCAGCAGGCGAAACAAATGCGGCAATATGAAGTACAATATCACAATCCTTTACACTTTTTAAAACAGAATTATAATCAGTTAAATCACCCCAAATTATTTCAATCCCCTTAATATTTTCATAAGGCTTTAAAACTTCATAATCTCTTTCGGTTTTCCTAGCTAAAATTACTATATCCTGTTTATCTAAATCTTCAACCATATTTTTAAGAGTAGGTTGTCCCATTCCACCTGTTGCACCAGTTAAAAGTACACTTTGCTTTACCATTAAAATTATTCACCTTTCATATCAATAGTTTCTGCTTTTCCTTTAATTATGTCAAGGCATAACTTCATTGAATCAGCAATAGCACCTTCAATATCGTCTTCAGTAACGCCTAATGGAACACAACCAAGTGATTTATCGATAAACAACTAACTATACTGTATGTCACCAAGCTTAGGCATATATAGCCCGCCCTCTATGCCATGTTTTTTCTGCTGCTTAAGCATACTTTTTGTGCCTAGATTGAACAAAAATTTCGGTATGTTCTTTATTTTTTTATCGGCATAATTCATACTCTTTTTCATGATAGTAAGCATTTCATTCCAATCCATGTTGTACCAACCTATCGGATAAGCTCTGCCACCCTTTGTTCTCTCTAAAGAACCGGCAACAGACTGTCCTACCTGTCAAACAACAAAAGCACCTCAAGAATAAATGGTGTTGACAAAAAGCCTGTTCCTAATCGCCAATTATAATTTTCCATTGCTTTTATTAATCTTTTCTTAGCATAGTCCTTTTGTCGCAAGTACTGCATTTAGTAATAATGCACCGGCAGGGCCTAACAAATAGCCAAGCCATTTTTCAGTGGAAGTAACATTTTTAGATGTTACCTTACTATTAAATACCCTTGCATCAAGTAATTTTGTCGCTGCCATAATTTTATTCCTCCATGTTTTCTTTGGGAAGCTTAGGTGCTTTAACAGGCTTTAAAAAATGCTTTGCACCTTTTATTAAATGACCGTTTGCTAGTTCTACAAAGCCTAGTGCAAAATTATAAGGGAATGATTTTCCTGCCGACATTGACATACTGCGTATTGAGTTTGATTCTAAAATTCTTTGTAAAAATAATGCACCTTTTATCTTGTTATCACGTTCTATACTTTCAGGTAATTTTTGAGCATCCTTCATTTGTTTATGTGCCACACCTAAAACGGAATTAAACAATATTCTGCCCATAAAGCTTTGCTTAAGGTCGGTAAAGCGTGATTCGATAGTAATTGGATAACTGTCGGGTAAATTAGGTATCTTTATGCTGCTCATTTTTTCAAACAACTGGTTGTTCATCTTAGAAATATCAGCTTTTTTATACACTTTGCTTACTTCATCAGAGTATGGATTTTCTGCATCTTCACCATCAAGCTTAACCTTTTGAGAGAAAATTATTGTATCACAATCAGAGCAAATTTGAATATCATATTCTCCGCTTTCAAGCACCCATCGTTTTTCCTTTATATTAAAATATCGCAAATCCTCAATGGGAATACTAAGATTTACATCACAGCTTTCATCGGGATTTATATGGACTTTTTTAAAGGCTTTAAGCTCCTTTATTGGCTTAAAAATTTTACTATCCGGTGCTTTTACATATACTTGAACAACCTCTCCTCCCCTATACCTACCAGTATTTTTTATTTTACAGGAAATCGATATTTTTACATCAGTTGCTTGAATATTAAAATCACCATAATTAAATTTAGTATAGGACAAACCATATCCAAAAGGATAGCTTACCCTTTTGCCTATGGTAGAATAATATCTATAACCTACAAAAATGCTTTCTTTATAAACTTCCTGAGGTGTCTTAGAAAACTCATTGTAAAATGGTACATCTTCATATTTTTCTACCCATGTTTCTGCTAACTTGCCACTTGGGCATATATCTCCGAAAAGCAGCTTCATAGTTGCTGTTCCACCGTTTTGTCCCGGCAAAAACATATTTAAAATAGCATTTACATTTTTAGCAAAGGGAAGCTCTACAACTCCTCCGCCATATAAAACAACAACTATCTTTTTGCCCGTTTTTGCTAAAGCATCAATTAACTTAACTTGATTTTGGGGGAGCTTAAGGTTTTCCCTGTCACAGCCCTCACTTTCAACATAATCAGTAAGCCCAGCAAATACAACAACACTATCAAAAGTATCAGAGGATAACACAGCCTTTTTAATAAGCTCATCTTGTGGTTCAATTTTATTTTCAAGATAGCCTTTTTCATAAACAAAGTCAATGCCCATATTCTTTGCTGCTTGAATAGGAGAAGTAAGCATAGCAGGTGAAATCATTGAACTTCCTGCACCTTGATACCTCATTTTTTCAAAAAGCTCACCGACAAATAAATATCTTTCCGATTTTTTAAGAGGAAGAATACCGTCATTTTTCATTAAAACAGCGCAATCTTCAGCTATTTCAGCTGCAAGCCTATGATGTGCAGAAAAATCTAGCTGCTCTTTCTCATGGTTAACCACATAGTCCTTAACTAGCTTGAGTAAATTGAAAACTGCTTTATCAAGCTCTTTCATTGATAAAGTACCATCTTTAACAGCATCAATAATCTTACGTCTGCATATCGCTGTATCTCCGGGCATTTCAAGGTCAAGTCCTGCCTTTATAGCATCTACTCTATCTCTAATTGCTCCCCAGTCGGTTATTACAGCACCATCATATCCCCATTCATCTCTAAGCACGTTAGTAAGCAGCCATTTATTCTCAGAGCAATAAATACCATTTACACGATTATAAGCACACATAATTGAAGAAGGCTTTGCTGATTTTACAATCTTTTCAAAAGGCTTAAGATATATTTCTCTCATTGCCCTTTCATCAGCGATACTATCACCCAAGAAACGATAGTTTTCACTATTATTTAATGCAAAATGCTTTACGGAAACGCCAACAGCTTCAGATTGAATCCCCTTTACTTCAGCCATTCCCATCTCTCCTGATAAAAAAGGGTCTTCAGAAAAATACTCAAAGTTTCTGCCGCAAAGAGGGTTTCTCTTGATATTTGTTCCCGGTCCTAAAAGCATGTGTACGTCATAATGCTTACACTCTTTAGCGATTGCTTTTCCCATCTTAAAAAGATTATCAGGATTCCAGCTTGAGGCAGTAGCCACTGCAGTAGGAAAAGCTGTTGCTGATTCACTTTGAGATATACCATTATCCTGTTCGCCCGTCTGCTTTCTTAATCCATGAGGACCATCAGCCATAGAAAGAGTAGGAACATTCAGTCTAGGGATACTATTTGTATACATAAAATCCGTTCCCGATACTAATGCCGCCTTTTCCTCAACTGTCATTTTATTGATAATTTCCTCTATGTTCAACAAAACTACCTCCTATATGTTATTTATTATTGTAATAATATCACAAAGAAAATCACTTTGCTTGCATAATTGTAATATTTATAATATAATAGTAATAAGATTTGAGGTGAGTAGATGAATTTAATAAATAATATTGACTTAAAATACATTTGCACTGTAATAGGTAATCTTTCCGGTGTTCCTATAAGAATATTTGATAAAGATGAGCAAATTTTCTTTCATTCCCCCGTTCTCCTTATAAAAGATCCATTAACCGTTTACAAGGACACAATTTGGAGGATTGATTCCCACATTGGTTATTTTATTACTAGACATTTTAACTATTATGGAGTTGTCAACAATAATGATATCAAAATTATAATCGGCCCTACCCGACAAACTCAAAACACTTCTCAGGAATTAAGAGAGCTTGCTTTCAAAGCAGATGTACCTGAAGAGGATATTGACGACTTTATTTCTTCTATGAAGGGTATAGTGAGAATGCCTTTAAACAGCGTGCTGCAAATGCTTTGTACAATTAACTATATTCTTAATAATGAAAAGCTTGAGCTAAAGGACATTACTATTTATGAATCAGAGCAGGATGATTTAAAGCTTTTTTTAGAACAACAATTCAGTGGCATAAATGCCAAAAACAATTCAGATATTTTAAATAAACAAAATGCTCATAACACTTATTCTTTAGAACAACAGCTAATGAGCATGGTAAGAAAAGGTGATGTTTCCAGCATACAAAAATGGGTAGCCGAAGCACCGGCTGTAAACAGTGGTATCCTCGCTAACGAGCAGCTAAGACAAGGTAAAAATACCTTTGTAGTTTCCGCAACCTTGATATCCAGAGCAGCTATTCAAGGGGGAATGGATACCGAAGAGGCATTTGGGCTTAGTGATACTTATATTCAACAATGTGAAAGATTTAATACACTTCAGCAAGTCACCAATTTGCAATACAATATGGTAATTGAATTTACAAAGCGTATGCAGCAAATAAGACGTGGCAGTAATTTGACACAATTAACAATAGCAGTTACTAATTATATTCGCCATCATTTATCAGAAAAAATAAAAGCTGAGGATATAGCAAAAGCAATGTTTATGAGCCGACCATATCTTTCTGCAAAATTTAAAGAGGAAACAGGAGAAACACTAACAGATTTTATTCTAAAAGAAAAAACAGAAGAAGCAAAACGCCTACTGCGTTATTCCGATAAAAATTTTACTGCAATATCGTCCTATCTCGGTTTTTCATCTCAAAGCCATTTTACACGGGTTTTTAAAAAATATATAGGCATGACACCAAAAGAATATCGAAATAAATACAATAATTAAAAAAACCACCCTTAAAAAGGTGGTTTCATAATTATTGCTCGATATATTTTAAAATCAATTCTTTTGCTAATGCAGGATTTGCCTTGCCCTTTGACCTTTTCATACACTGACCAACAAGAAAACCTAGTGCATTGGTTTTACCATTTTTATAATCATTAATAGATTTTTCATTTTCACTAAGCACGTCTTTTACAATCTGTTCTATCACGCCTGAATCAGAAATCTGTTTTAATCCCTTTTCATCTACAATCTGTGAAACAGCTTTATCAGAGCTTAATATTTCTTCAAAAACAGTTTTTCCTGCAGAAGTTGAAATTTCACCCTTTTCAATCAAAGTGATAATTTCTACTAACTTTTCAGCTGTTACATTTGTATCATAAATGCTCTTGTTTAAATCATTCATCACCTTAGAAACATCACCTAAAATCCAATTAGAAACATTCTTTGCCGAACATCCACCAATATCCATACATTCATCAAAGAGCCTTGATTTATCGAGGTTTTCAACAAGTAATGCAGCATCAACCTGAGGAATTCCAAGCTCTTTTATATATCTTTTCTGCTTGATATGGGGTAGTTCTGGAATTTCATCTTTAAGTTTTTGGATAAATGTCTTATCTACAACAATCGTGCCTAAGTCTGGCTCAGGAAAATAACGATAGTCCTGTGCATCTTCCTTACTCCTCATGGCTATGCTAATTCCCTTTACATCGTCCCAACGCCTTGTTTCCTGATTGATTACTCCGCCATTTTCAATAACTTCTATCTGACGGTTTGCCTCATAATCAATGGCACGCATTGCCGCTGAAAAGCTATTGACATTCTTCATCTCACAGCGTGTACCAAATTCCTTTTGCCTTTTTTTACGTACAGAAACATTAACATCACATCTAATGCTTCCCTCCTGCATTTTTGCATCGGAAATATTAAGGTATTTTAAAATAGATTTAATTGTTTCAAGATATGCTTTAGCCTCCTTTGAGCTGCGGATATCCGGCTCAGACACTATTTCAATAAGAGGCACGCTAGAACGATTAAAATCAACTAAAGAACCTGAAAAAGCCTCATCATGCAATAGTTTTCCAGCATCCTCTTCAATATGAATCCTTGTTACACCTATACGCTTTTCTTCACCATCATCTAAAAGCACATCAAGATAACCATGCTCGCATAAAGGAATATCAAACTGAGAAATCTGATATGCCTTAGGCAAATCGGGATAAAAATAATTCTTTCTATCCTGTTTTGTAACATTGTTTATTTTACAATTTAAAGCATGTCCCATTTTTATCGCATATTCAACGACCTTTTCGTTCAATGTAGGCAAAGCACCCGGTAAAGCTGTACATATAGGACAAATTTGAGAATTCACCTCTAGCCCAAATGAATTTTTACATGAACAATAAGCCTTGGTAACAGTATTTAATTCAGCGTGTACCTCAAGACCTACTACAATTTCATAATCATTATTACTTACTTTGCTTGACATTATTTGCCCTCCTGTCCTGAAATCTCACATACTTCAGCCTCGCCATTAATCAACTCTACTGCCCTAGCTGTATTGAGCAATATATTTTCATTAAACTTATTGGCTATGAACTGAATCCCAACAGGCATTTTACAAATTGTTCCACATGGAACACTAATTGCAGGCAACCCAGCAATATTTATAGGAACTGTGCATATATCGCCTGCACACATTTTTACAGGGTCATTTATATTTTCACCTATGTTAAAAGCTGTAACAGGTGTTGTTGGTGTAGCAATAACATCACATTCTTCAAACGCATGATTAAACTCTTTAGTTATATTTTGTGCTACTACCTTTGCTTTTTTATAATATGCATCAAAATATCCACTGGACAAAACAAATGTACCAAGCATAATGCGACGCTTTACTTCATCGCCAAAGCCTTCATCCCTTGTTTTCTCATACATATCAATTAAATTATCATATTCCTTAGCTCTATAACCATAGCGAACACCATCAAATCTAGCTAGATTAGAGCTTGCCTCTGCTGAGGAAATAATATAATAAGCACTTAAAGCATATTCAGTACTTGGTAAATTAATTTCAATTACCTTAGCACCTTGTTTTTCAAGCTCTTTCACCATTGAAAGTACTTTTTCCTTTACCTCCGAGTCCACACCTTTACCAAAATATTCAGCAGGAATGCCAATGCGTAAGCCTTTAACATTACCACTTATACCCTTTGTAAAATCAGGATAGGATTTTTTTACCGAAGTTGCCTCAAGCTTATCATATCCACAAATAGCATTATAAAGCAAAGCTATATCCTTTACATTTCTAGCTATTGGACCAACTTGATCAAACGAGCTTGCAAAAGCCACAACACCATAGCGAGAAACTGTACCATAAGTCGGCTTTAAGCCAACTACTCCGCAATAAGCTGCCGGCATTCTAATAGAGCCTCCCGTATCCGTACCTAGTGCAAAAGCACATTCACCCGCTGCAACAGATGCGGCACTTCCTCCTGAAGAACCTCCCGGAACCTTATCAAGATTATGAGGATTTCGTGTAAGCTTAAAATATGAGCTTTCAGTAGAACTGCCCATAGCAAATTCATCCATATTAAGCTTTCCCAAAATTACACTGTCATTGCTGATTAATTTCTCCATTACAGTAGCATTAAATGGGGGAACGTAATTATAAAGCATTTTGGATGCACAGGTAGTAAGTAAGCCCTTTGTAGAAATATTATCTTTAATGCCAATAGGTACACCTGCAATAGGAGAAACAGCTTCACCCTTAGCTATTTTTTCATCAACAACTTTTGCAGCTTTCAATGCACCTTCATTATTAAGTGTAATATATGCACCTATTTTTTCATCAATATTACCAATTCGATTAAAAAAAGATTGTGTAATCTCAACTGCACTGCACTCTTTTTTCTTAATCATTTCCGATAAAAGATAAGCAGGCTTTTTATATAGCTCCATGTTTTATAGTCCTTTCATATTGAGTCTATTACAATTCATTTTAATATTTATGATTCCAGAGTCTTAGGAACAACGATGCAGCCAGCTATCTCCTCAGGAGCATTAGAAAGTATCTCCGCCCTTGTAAATGGCTTTTCAGATAGCTTGTCCTCACGCAATATCATGGGATTTTCAGGGTCAAGGGATATTAAATCTCCCTGTATTTTAGGCAGCTTTTGAACCATTTTTACAATGTCCTGCATATCCTTTTCAAATTTTTCAAGCTGTTTTTCATCCATCTTTAACATACTTAATTTTGCAAGATGCTTTACATTTATATCCATATTATTCCTTTCCGTTTTTTATAATACTTAAAAATTCTTCTTCTGATATAATTTTTATACCTAAAGCTTGAGCCTTTGTCAGCTTACTGCCGGCATCATCACCGGCAAGCACAAGGCTTGTCTTTTTAGATACAGAGCCGCTTGCCTTTCCGCCATTTTTCTCTATCAAGGCTTTTGCCTCTTCCCGTGAAAGCGTGCTAAGCTTTCCTGTGACAACAACAGTCATCCCTTGCAGCTTATCAGTTTTTTCCTCCTGATGATAAATCATATTTACACCATGAGCTTCAAGCCTGTCGATTAGCTTTATTCTATGCTCTTCTCTCAAGGCTGTAAAAACATTTTCAGCAAGAATTTCGCCAAAATTTTCTATATTTAATATTTCATTAATATCAGCATTCATAATAGCTCTAACCGAACCAAAATGCTCGCATAATAGCTTTGCCGCTCTTTGACCTATTCCCTTAATTCCAAGTGCAAAAACAAGCCTATCTGCTGTATTGTTCTTAGATTGGTCGATGGAATTAAGCAAATTAACAGCTGATTTTTCTGCAAAGCGTTCAAGACGGAGCAAATCCGATTTTTGCAAATCATATAAATCAGCAACTGTTTTCACTAGATCAGAATTTACAAGTTGCTCTACAATAGCAGGGCCAAGTCCCTCTATATTCATTGCATTTCTTGATGCAAAATGCTCAATATTTCTTAAAAGCTGTGCGGGACAATCTATATTAGGACATTTTATTGCCGCTTCATCATTATCACGAACTGCTTTCGTTCCACAAACAGGGCAGCTCGTAGGAAATATAAATTCCTGAGAATTTTCAGCATGAAAAACGCTTTTTACAACTTCAGGTATTATATCACCTGCTTTTCTTACAACAATTGTATCACCTATTCGCAAATCACGTTCTTTAATATAATCATAATTGTGTAAAACTGCTCTCGATACCGTTGTTCCTGCTAAAATAACCGGCTCAAAAATAGCCACAGGTGTCAAAGCACCGGTACGCCCTACATTAACTTCAATTTTATTAAGAATAGTTTGTTTTTCCTCGGGCGGATATTTAAAAGCTACTGCCCATTTAGGAACTTTA
The DNA here is from genome assembly GCA_012518465.1 of Clostridiales bacterium. Classification (GTDB taxonomy): domain Bacteria; phylum Bacillota; class Clostridia; order Oscillospirales; family Ruminococcaceae; genus JAAYSD01. The sequence goes on along the minus strand of JAAYSD010000060.1, from coordinate 28,332 downwards.
GATGTATAGCCTAGCTCCTCCCTTTGTGAAAAGTCATCTACCTTAATTACTGCACCATCTATATCAAAGGGAAAAGAAAGCCTGCTATCCCCTATTTGCTTTATTCTTTCAACGGCTTTTTTAATATCATCAAATATTCTATAATCAGGAATAACCTTAAATCCCAGTTCACGCAGAAAGTCAAGGCTTTGCTTATGTGACACAAGCTCAATTCCTTCAACCTTCTGAATATTAAAGACAAATATATCAAGCTTTCTTTGTGCTGTTATTTTACTATCCTTTTGCCTTAGAGAACCGGCAGCAGCATTTCTCGGATTTTTAGGAAGTGCCTCACCTAGCCTTTGCTGTCGCTCAACAAGCTCAGCAAAGCTTGACTTTGGCATATATACTTCTCCCCTTACTTCAATAAAAGGTACGGGTTTTTTTAATTTTAAGGGAATTGAGCGTATTGTCCTCAAATTTGCCGTAACATCCTCACCTATAAAGCCATCTCCCCTTGTAGACCCACGAACAAACTCGCCATTACGATATTCCAAGGAAACTGACAAACCGTCTATTTTAGGCTCGACTACATATTTAGGTACAATGCTTTGTCTTACACGCTTATCAAATTCCAGTACCTCGCTGATTGAAAACACATCCTGTAAGCTGCCCATCTGAACATCATGTGATACTTTTGCAAAGGTGTTAAGCGCCATTCCTCCTACACGCTGGGTAGGAGAATTTTCACCTGCAAGCTGAGGATATTCACTTTCCAAAAGCTTAAGCCTTTGCATAAGCATATCATATTCATAGTCATCAATGCTAGGACTATCAAGCACATAATAATTATAATTATGCTTTTCTATCTCAGCTATAAGAGAATCTATTTCTTTTTTTACTTCTTCAATATTCATGCTATCATCCTTGTGAAGTATTATTCTAAAAATGTAGAGGCATTGTAGTCGTTTATTTCATCAATAAACTGCTCATCACCTGTAACAACATATGTATATGCATCAGGCACTCTGCCGGATATAACGGTTTGAGTTAAAATATAATTAGTATGAAAATTCACTTTGCTAGTATATCCGGGAATAATAGCGGAAATATCAACACTAACCTCTAAAATAATCTGGTGCAAGGTCTGATTTATTCCAGCCTCTGAAAACTTACTAGCAAGCTTTGAGGTCACATACCCGACAGGCACAGCATGAAGAGGCAGCTTAGGTCCTCTAGCATTGAGCATTTGCACACCCGTCGCCGTACCTATCGGAAAGGATAAATCTATGTTCTCAAGCTTTTTTATATCCTCATTTATGCCCTTTGTAATTGATGTTTTCAAAAAGTTCATAGCTATCATATTGCTTTCAACGGAAATAACCTCTCCCTCATTGTTATAATTTAAATTAACAAATGCAGAATATTGAGAATCATATCCCTCAAGAATATCGTATACCGTCTGATTGATTATTTCGGCAGCTGCCATCTTACTTTTTGACTCACTTATTCTCAAAATAATTGGACGCATATAAGAATCAAGCAGCATAAATAAGCCTAAGAATATTAAAATCAAAGCTACTAGCTTAATAAAAAGCCTTTTTGTATTAAATTTTCTTTTAAAACTCTTTGCAGGCTCAGCAACTACAATAGCCATAATATCCCCCCAAGCCACGAAACTTTCTGTAATTCATGTTATGCCTAAAAAGGGGGATATGTTAAACTATCTGTTTTTATTTATTAAAAAAGACATCAAAGGCTTTAAACATCATATAATTATCATTTTTCGCAGTAATCTCAAATGGTGAATGCATAGATAAAACTCCTACACCTACGTCAATTACATCGACATTTAAATTAGCTATATAAGCTGCAACAGTACCGCCCCCGCCTAAATCAACACGTCCAAGCTCAGCAGTTTGCCATATGATTTTATTTTTATCAAACAAGCTCCTTATATCAGCTACAAATTCTGCACTAGCGTCAGATGTACCTGCTTTTCCTCTAGAGCCTGTAAACTTTGTCAAAACAATTCCTTTATTAAGATAAGCTGCATTATTCTTTTCTACAACATCAGGGAAAGTCGGGTCAAACCCAGCATTAACATCAGCCGATAAGCATCTGCTATTTGAAAGCACAGTCCTGCCATTAGAGCCTAAAGCCTCTGCTAAATCAGCTATAAAATATTTTAGATACGCTGATTTTAAGCCTGTATTTCCGTCGCTTCCTGTTTCCTCCTTGTCAGTAAGAATTGTTACAGCAGTTCTCTTAGGATTTTCTGTTTTTAAAATAGCCTGCAACGCTGCAAAAGAGCAAACCCTATCATCCTGCCCATAAGAACCTACCATGCTCTTATCAAAGCCTATATCCTTTGCCTTAAATGCAGGAACAGCCTCAAGCTCAGCAGAAAGAAAATCACTTTCTACAATATCATATTTTTCAAATAAAATATTCAATATATTTAGCTTCACTTTTTCGCTAATCTCATCATCCTTAAATGGATGAGAGCCTATAAGAATATTAAGCTCCTCGCCTTTTATCAGCTCATTTGCTGGTCTTTTATACTGCTCCTGTGCTAAATGCGGAAGCAAGTCTGTAACAACAAAAACAGGGTCATTTTCATCTTCTCCTATCGTTACACTAACAGCAGTTCCATCGTTTTTAACAATAACGCCATGCAAAGCTAAAGGTATAGCTGTCCACTGGTATTTTTTAATCCCTCCATAATAATGTGTCTTAAAGTAAGCCAATTCATCCTTTTCATATAACGGATTCTGCTTTAAATCAAGTCTGGGAGAATCTATATGAGCAGCTATTAAATTCACTCCATTATCAATTGGCTCAGCACCTATGACAGCGAGTATAACAGATTTATTTCTATTTACATGAAAAACCTTAGCACCGGGCTTGTACTCAGTATTTGGTACAAATTCTTCAAAGCCTGACTCTTTAGCAGCCCTAACAGCATATATTACTGCCTCTCTCTCCGTTTTACTGAAGTCCAAAAATCCCTTATACTTATCATTGTATTTATTGGACTTCTTAAGCTCATTCTCAGAAAGAATTAAAGTGCTGTTTTTCCTCTCAAGAAATAATTTTTCTTTAAGCAATTTTGCTTTTGATTTTTCCTTTGCCATATTATCCACCTTTCGTTTCATTATTGTTCATAATATTCTTTATACTTATCGTAGTTTTTTACGATTTTTTTTACATAATGAGAAGTTTGACTGATAGGAATTATGTCAAGCGTCTTTCCGTCTTGAGAAATATCTTCATCTTTAAGCCAATTATTTACCTTGGTCCTGCCCGCATGATAAGCCGCCGCCATAACATCAACACTTTCAAATTCCTCTAGTAAAATTGATACTAAATAAGTACCATATTTTATATTAACTTCTGGTAAATACATATCATCAAAGCTCTCACTGCTATCATCAAGTCTATATTTTATCCACTCATAAGTATCGGGCATAATCTGCATCAGCCCCCTTGCACCTACATCTGATTCTGCCTCTGGCACAAAGCTGCTCTCCGTCAATATTACTGTATAAACAAGTAGTGGGTCCACATCATATTCTGATGAGTATTTATCAACATATGCATTAAACTCTTTTTTATATTTGTCCTTTTCAAAATTTTTATAGGAAAAATATAAAGCAGTAAAAAACGAAATTAAAATCAATGCTATTGTAGATATTATTATAAGCCTTTGCTTACCTGCTGATTTAGCCATCTAATCTCCGTATCAATTCATCTAAAATATTCTCCGTGCTTGAATTAAGCTCATTCACGCTATGAACGTTATTTATATAATATGTGGAGTTTTTTATAAAAAATTCCTTACCATGTTGCTTTATTAATCTTTGTCTTGCACTTTCTAATGAAATATTATCTCTTTTCGAAATCCTTTCAGCACAGATATCGAGATCCGACACAATACTAATTATTACATCACAGATTTTATCCATTCCGCTCTCAAATAGAGTTGGTGCATCAAGGATAATGATTTTTCTATTTTTATTCTTTAAATCTGTAATTTTTGAAAAAACCTGATAAACTATGTAGGGGAAAATAATTTTTTCAAGCATTTGCTTTTTATCATCATTTTTAAAAATTATTTCTCCAAGCTTTTTTCTATTAAGCTCACCACTTTTTAAAATAACCTCATTACCAAAGCTTTCTCTTATCTCATCTAGGCAAGGAAAATCCTTTTGCACAACAAATCTTGCGACTTTATCGCAGTCAATAATATCAATATCCTTAGCTCTAAAATAATCACAAACCGTTGTTTTTCCCGAACCCGACATACCCGTCAAGCCGACAAGCAATGTTTCAGCCATAAAATCTCCATTATAGTTTAATTATATCAAAACCCGCCGCCCTAATCAAGCGATTATATACAGCCAATGCCATCCCATCCTTTTTAGGTGCGTGAATATATATTTTTTCCATTCCATCTTTATCAGCAAGACGAAGTAAAGCAAAAATCTTTGCTGCCTGCTGTTTATCATCATCACCGTATGAGTAAAAATTTATGCCATCTAAATTTTCTTGCTTAATAATAGCACAAACCTTTTCACCATTATGCTTAAGGACATAATTCTTAAAATGAAAATCATCAGCTTCCACTAAAAAAACCTTGGCATTTGGTGAATAATGCTTATATTTGACTCCAGGGGAAATTGGTTTTACGCCCGAATTTGCTTGGTTCAATACAAAATCATCTATCTTTACATCACAAAAATCGCTTAACATTTCAGCGGTAACTGCACCGGGTCTTAATATACTTACACCATTTTCAATAAAAGAAATAACCGTGCTTTCAACACCTACTCTGCATCTTCCCCCATCGATAATCAAAGGAATTTTGCCTTTCATATCATCAAAAACATGGACGGCGGCAGTAGGACTTGGCATTCCTGAAAGATTTGCAGAGGGCGCTGCTAATGGTATTCCAGCCTTTTTGATTATATCAAGAGTATGCTCATTGTCAGGCATACGAACACCAACAGTATCCAATCCTCCACTAGTTATATCAGGTATTAATTTCCTCTTATTCAGCACCATAGTGAGAGAACCCGGCCAAAATTTTTCTGCAAGAACATAAGCAAGCTTTGGTATATCACAGCAAAGCTTTTCCATCATTGAAGCTTCAGCTATATGAACAATCAAAGGATTATCTGACGGTCTGCCCTTAGCCTTATAAATCTTATTTACAGCATCAGTACTAAGTGCATTTGCAGCAAGCCCATAAACCGTTTCAGTAGGAACAGCAACAACCTCCCCCTGTCTTAAAAGCTTAGCTGCAAGCTCAATAGAATTATCACTCGGCTTCATAATTAAGGTTTCCATAGCATTAACCCTGTGCTTTTAACAGCCTAGCTGTCCTATCAGCTAATGCCAAAGCCTCAAAAACCTCATCGCAATCGCCATTTAATATATCCTCTAGCTTGTATAAGGTAAGTCCTATTCTATGGTCAGTTACCCTTCCCTGAGGATAGTTATATGTCCTAATTCTTTCAGAGCGATCACCTGTTCCAACCTGTATTTTTCTTTCAGCAGCAATTTTATCCGTCTGTTCCCTCTGCTTAGCCTCATATAGCTTGCTATACAGCATTTTTAATGCTTTATCCTTATTTTTAAACTGAGAGCGTTCTTCCTGACATTCTACAACAACGCCGGTGGGGTGATGAATAATTCTTACAGCAGAATCTGTTTTATTAATATGCTGGCCACCTGCACCACTTGCACGAAAATACTGAAACTCTAAATCAGCAGGATTTATATCAACATCAACTTCCTCGACCTCGGGTAAAACAGCAACAGTAATAGTAGATGTATGGATTCTGCCCTGAGATTCCGTTTCAGGTACACGCTGGACACGATGCACCCCACTCTCAAACTTCATTTTGGCATAACAGCCCTCGCCCTCAATAGAAAAAACTATTTCCTTAAGTCCACCTAGCTCAGTAGGGTTAGAGCTGATTATTTCAGTTTTCCAACCATTAGCCTGTGCATATAAAGAATACATTCTAAACAAGGAATTAGCAAATAAAGCTGCCTCCTCACCACCTGCACCACCACGGATTTCAACAATAACATTTCTATCATCATCAGGGTCCTTAGGCAGTAAGAGTATTTTTAATTCTTCCTCAAGCGTTTCAACTGCTTCCTTATTTTCATGAAATTCAATCTGTGCAAGCTCTTTCATCTCAGGGTCAAGTCCTCCCTCATCCAAAAGCTCGCGAGCCTGCGTCATATTACTCATTGCCGTTTTATATTCTCTGTATTTATTAATCAAAGGGTCTAAATTTTTATATTCCTTCATTAGATTTTTATACAACTCATTATCGCTAATAACAGCAGGATCTGTTATCTTTTGAGAAACCTCTTCAAAACGTGCTTCTGCCATCCTTAATCTATCAAGCATATTTCTCTCCTAAAATTTAAATAATAATTACGAACGATTGATTGACTTAATATTTCTCTCACATTTATGTCTTGAAATCATAAAAGTGCGTCCGCATTTTTCACATTTTAACTTGAAATCAGCACCAACTCTTAAAACTATCATGTTTTTACTGCCGCATACGGGATGCTGCTTTTTCATTTCAAGTATATCATTTACCCTAATATCCATGGTATTCACCCCATTTACTTAGAATAAAAACTTTTTTCGATTAGCTTTTATTATAGCACAAAAAAAATAATATGGCAATTATTTTTCTAAAAATCATTATAAATAATAATAAGTTTTAGACTTTTAAAAATAATAAACAATAAAGCCTGCCGATATACTCAGCAGGCTTTAAAATAATAATTAACTAGGATTTTACAACAGCTAGTGCAATAAAGTTTATAATAAATAAAATTGAAGTTACCCATAAAATAGGATGCACTTCCTTTGCTTTCTTTGTAAGGCATTTTACCAATACATAGAAGATAAATCCAGTTGCAATACCATAAGAAATATTATAGCAAAGCGCCATAAATATTCCAGCAAAGAATGCAGGAACAGCAACCTCAAGCTTTGTCCATTCAATTTCCTTAAACGATGAAAGCATCATTATACCTACTACAATTAAAGCAGGTGCAGTAGCTTGAGCAGGAACAATCCCGATAAACGGTGAAAGCACAATACTAAGCAAAAACATTAATGCAGTAACTACTGAAGTAAGCCCTGTACGTCCACCCGCACCAATACCAGCAGCACTTTCTACATAGGTAGTAGTATTTGATGTACCGAAAATAGCACCGATTGAAGTCGCAATAGAATCAGCAAATAAAGCCTTGTCCATCTTAGATTTAAATCCGCTTGAATTTTCAAGGGCTTGCTGATCCTCTTCAGTAAAGATACCAGTACGTCTGCCTGTACCAATAAATGTACCAATAGTATCAAAGGTATCAGACAAGCTGAATGCAAAAATAGTAACAAGCACTAAAGGAATCTTTGAAGCATCACTGAACAATGTAGGCATACCCTCAGTAAAGGCTGCACCAAAGGTTGTGCCAAGCTCGCTAAAAGCTGCACCAATTCCAGAATCAAGACTTACATTAGCTAAATCAATAACACCAAAATAAGGAATAAACCCTATAAGAGTACTGATAATAATGCTTACAAAAACTGCACCCGGAACCTTTTTTACAACAAGACTTATCATAATCAAAACACAGATTACTGCATAAATTACTTGTGGTGTGTTAAAATCGACTAAAGCAGGAACAATTGAGCTATTTGCAACAATTGTACCATCAAAATCAGCATAAGTGCCAGGGTCAGCAGTAAAGCTTAATAGTCCGGCATTTTTTATACCAATAAAAGCTACAAAAACGCCTATACCACCGCCAATTGCGTGCTGCAAGCTTTCAGGAATAGCTTTTATTATGAGCTTTCTCACCTTAGTGATTGTAATCAAAACATTGATAATTCCGCAAATAAACACCATAGCTAGAGCTTGTTGCCATGTAAAGCCTAATTGAGCACATACAGTAAAAGCAAACAAAGCATTAAGTCCCATACCCGGTGCTTGTGCATAAGGCACATTAGCAAATAGACCCATCACAAGAGTACCTGCAACAGATGCAAAGATTGTTGCTAAGAAAACAGCTTTTGTAGGCATATCAGTAGTGCCGAGAATAACGGGATTAACAAACAAAATATAAGCCATAGCAAAAAACGTAGTCAATCCTGCAAGTATTTCACGGCTAACAGTGGTATTGTTTTCTTTCAGCTTAAAAAAACCTTCCAAAATATCACTCCTTAAAGTATTTTCACAGGCTTTATATCATAATAATATGAAATATAACCTCCGTTTTATAGTATAAACTTAAATCACAGAAAAATCAAGAGATTTTTATTAATTTCTCGAAAAACTTTCATCCGAACTACACAATAAGACATTTTGAATCTGTCGAACTAATAAAGAAAATGCCGACAAAGTCGACATTTCCAAAAGTGAATATAACGTCTATCTCTTTGAGAACTGAGGCGCTCTACGTGCAGCCTTAAGACCGTATTTTTTACGCTCTTTCATTCTTGGGTCACGTGTTAGGAAGCCAGCTTTCTTTAAAGCAGGACGTAGCTCATCACTGTATTGAAGCAATGCTCTTGAAAGTCCATGACGAATTGCACCAGCCTGCCCAGTAACACCGCCGCCACTAACATTAGCGACAATATCAAATTTATCAAGCAAATTCGTAAGCTCTAAAGGCTGACGTACAATTAGCTTTAATGTATCCAACCCAAAATAATCATCGATAGAACGATCATTAATAGTGATATTACCACTACCCGGGTAGAGTCTGACTCTTGCAACAGAATTCTTTCTTCTGCCTGTTCCATAGTAAAAAGGCTTAGAATCGTACATTTTCCACCCTCCTTATAATTCTATCTTTTCAGGCTTCTGAGCAGCATTTTTATGCTCCTCTCCCCTGTAAAGACGTAATCTTGTAGCTGATTTTCTACCTAAAGTATTTTTAGGCAGCATACCTTCAACAGCAATTTTCATTGCTCTTTCAGGATTTTCGGACATAAGCCTGTCGTATCTAATCTCCTTTAAGTGACCAATCCAGCCTGTGTGCCAGTATAGCTTTTTCTGTTCCAGCTTCTTACCTGTAAGAATAGCTTTTTCACAGTTTACTATTATAACATGGTCGCCACAATCAGCGTGAGGAGTAAAAGTCGGCTTATGCTTACCACGGAGAATATGTGCAGCCTTAGCAGCAACCCTGCCAAGGGGCTTTCCCGCAGCGTCAATAATATACCATTTACGCTCGATGTTTTGAGCGTTTGCCATAAAAGTTGACATAGTTACCTCCTGTTTCAATCTATAAATATAACAACATCGATTATTATACAAGTATTCTTGCCACTTGTCAATACATTTAATAATATTTTTTAATATATATGTCCTTTTCTTATTAATTCTCTTTGTTTTACTCTATTTCTCTTTGTTTTTCGCTTTTCATTTCATTTTTTATTGCACATCAGAAAAAATCAATTAGCCATAGAAAAACGAAGATTTATAAAGAATATATGAGTTAAACAAATTTATCCCTGTGCATTGTATAGGTGATAATAATCTCCCTTTTTCTCCAATAGTTCTTCATGCGTTCCAGATTCTGTTATTCCTTGATTATTGATAAACATAATTTTATCACAATTTTTTATAGTGGAAAGCCTATGTGCTATTATAAAGCTCGTCCTGCCTTTAAGCAGCTCATTCAACCCTTTTTGCAATAGCCTTTCCGTCTTTACATCAATAGAAGAAGTAGCTTCGTCCAAAATAAGTATCTTAGGGTCTGAAATAAGAGTTCTTGCAAAAGCAATGAGCTGTTTTTGCCCCTGTGACAGCTGTGAACCATTTTCATTAAGCTCTGTTTCATAGCCATCTTCCATTTCCATTATAAATTCATGGGCACAAACAGTTTTACACGCAGCTACAATCTCTTCATCATTAGCATCTAATTTTCCATACCTTATATTATCAGCTATTGTACCCGAAAATATAAAGCTATCCTGAAGCATTATACCCATTTGACGTCTTAAAGAATTAAGAGTTACTTTCGAAATATCATTACCATCAATTAGGATTTTTCCACTATCCAGGTCATAGAATCTTGAAATTAAATTTACTACTGTTGTTTTTCCTGCACCAGTAGGCCCTACTAAAGCAATACTCTGTCCTGCCTTTACATCAAAATCTACATTTTTAAGTATAACCTTATCAGCCTCATAAGAAAAAGTAACATTATCAAATTTTAAATTTCCCTTTATTTCCGGAAGTTCAACTGCATCAGGTAAATCTCTAACCTTTATAGGCTCATCCATCGTTTCAAAAATTCTTTCAAGATAAGCCACACCGTTTACAAAATTATTATAAAGTGAAGCAAGATTTATTATAGGCTGCCAAAATCTAGATACATATCCGCTCATAGCTGCTAATGTTCCTAAAGAAACAGAAGCAGGTCCAATAACCAAAAGCCCTACTACATATAAAGCAGCCGCAACGATGGAATGTATGTTATCAACTACAAAGCTAACTAAAAAGCTTATTTTAACAGCCTTCATCCAAGATTTTTTATATGATGAGGATAATCTTCTAAAGATACCTTCATTTTCAACCTCTCTTGCAAAGCTTTGTGTCACCTTCATACAGCTGATACTCTCCGCTAAATATGCAGTCTGATTGGAATTTTTATTAGAAACATCCTGCCATGCACGTCTTTGCTTTTTCTTAATTAACAGCATAACAGCCACAAAAACAGGTACACCTGCCACAACTACTAAAGTAAGCTTAATATCCACTATCAACATGAATATAAGTATTAAAATTATATTAAATATCTCCAGTACAAAATTTATTACTCCATTAGTTAGCATATCTGAAACGCTATTAACATAATTTACAACACGAACAAGAATTTTTCCTTGAGGACGGTCGTCATAATATTCAAATGAAAGCTCTTGCAAATGCTCAAACAAATCTCGCCTTATCTCATAAATAATATCCTGTCCAACATCTGTCATTATGCGTTGTCTTATAATCCCCAGCTTCACGCTGATTACTATTGATACAAGTGCTGCCACTGCAGCAACAACTATCATCACTATATTTTTTTGAGGAATAAAATAGTCAATCTCCACCTTTGATAATAAAGGAGTAAACATTGAAAAAACTGATGATAAAGCAGATAAAATCAATGCTATTACAATTCGTTTTTTATGTTTTTTCATGTATATGAAGGAGCGTTTTAAGTGAGCTATATTAAAGGGAGTTTCTAAAGTTTCATCTATATCATATTTATTTCTTGCCATTTTCTCTCCTTGTAAAGTTTTCGCTTAAGTTATCTTAGCCGGCAATATCATTTTGCAAGGCAAAAATCTCATAATAATAACCTTTTTTAGCCATAAGCTCTTGGTGAGAACCCATTTCAAGAATTTTGCCCTCATCAAGAATAATGATTTTATCAGCATTTTTAGCCGAAGATGTCCTTTGAGCAATTATAATCTTGGTGCAATCAAAATCAAGCTTGCCTATATTTTCCTGTATCTCCAGCTCCGTTTCCAAATCAACAGCAGAAGTTGTATCATCTAAAATTAAAATAGGGGGTTTTATCGCCATAGCTCTAGCTAGTGCAATTCTTTGCTTTTGACCTCCTGATAAGCCCACGCCACGTTCGCCAATTATTGTATCGTATTGCTCAGGCATTCTTTCTATAAAACCTGCACAAGAAAGCTTTGCAAAATGTTTTACATTATCACTGCTCATATCAGAATTTCCATAGGCTATATTACCATCGATTGTATCGGAAAACAGCATAACGTCCTGTGTAGTAAGTCCTATATTAGCCCTTAACAAATCAAGCTCATAATCCTTGACATTCTTGCCGTCAACAAGCACTTTACCCTCTGTTGTATCATAAAATCTTGCAATAAGATTTACAAGCATACTTTTACCAGAGCCGGTAGGCCCCATTATTACAACAGTTTCACCTTGTTTTACATCAAAGCTTATATCTTTAAGTATTTTTTTATTATCAATTTCAAGACTTACATTTTTAAATTCTATATTTCCTTGCAGCTTGATTCTCTCAATATCATTATGCTCATTTACTATTTCAGGCTTGGCATAATAAAGCTCAATTATCTTATCTATACTTGCAAATGCTCTTTGCAAATCATTTGCTAAAAACCCTAACATTCTCATAGCATTAGATATAGCCCACAACAAGTTCACAAATATAGTAAACTCAGCTAAATCAATGCGACCTGTAACTACAAAAACTCCTCCAAATACCATATGAATAACCCACAAAGATTGAGATGTGATTTCCATTTTAGGTAAGAACTTAAGCCAAGTATATGCTGTTTGTTTAGTCTGGTCAGCATATTCAAAATTATATTTATCGAAATCCTGTTTTTCATATTCCTCACGAGCAAATGCCTTTACCACACGATTTCCTGCTATATTTTCCTGTGCCTTATTATTAAGTCGAGATAATTTTTCCCTTGTAATAGCGTGCCTGCCACCCATTTTTTTAGGAAAGTTTTTCGTCATAAAAAATATAATTGGAGCAACAACTAAAAAGCACAATGTCAGCAGCCAATCCATAGAAAAGAAGTACACAATAGTAAAAGTGAATAAAGCTAAATTTTCTACAAAAAGCATTACTACCCACGCTAAAGTATGCCTGATTTGATCAAGATCACCTGTCATTCTCGTTACTAAATCGCCTTTTGATATTTTATTAAAAAAATGCGTATCCTGATTATGTATAAGCTCAAACATCTTATTTCTAATATTAAATAAGACATTTTGGGAGGATTTTTCATAGAGCATTTTGGTAAAAAACTGCATAATAGTACGGAAAAGAGTGATTCCTATCATACCACTTGCCAAAGCCAAAAGCAGCATACGATTATCTTCGATATTTTTTACAGCTATCTGTGGGTCAACATCTATAAAAATACGAACTATCTCACCGCCTAATCCCGGCACTACAACAAATAAAATTTGTATAAGTGATGAGAGAATCAATGCAGCAACATACATTAACCGATTTCCCTCCATTTGTTTCCACAGCCATTTTAGTTGAAACATAAGCACCTAGCCTTTCTGTCTTGACTTTAAATAACTAAAGCCTTTTAAAACACTTATGTTCATTATAACGGTTTAATTTAAAATTACAAGGGTTTAAGCTAAAAAATATTAAACAATATTAATCGTTTTCACGCTATAAATTTTGTACAAAATTGCGTTCTTGTAATATTTAAAATTTGTGGTAAACTATAAATTTATAAAAAAATAAAATTTACAATAAATACAAGCAGCACATAAGCAATACTTGTCTTTTTTTGATAAATTTATAGCTAGTACTTCACTTTATTTGATAATATTGTAATTTTAGACAAACAGCCTTTCATAAGATTAAATATGACTATGAAACGGCGGTGATTTTAAAATGTTCTTATCAATTTTCAGATTAGCACTGAAAAATATGTTATTTTTCGGGCTGCATATGGACAGCAAAAATGGTTTTCCACAAAAGCTCACAAAAGAAGAAGAGCAAAAATGCTTTTTTGATATGAAAAAAGGAGGTAAAATAGCAGAAAATGCTCGAGATAAGCTTATTGTACATAATTTGCGTCTTGTAGCTTATATTGTCAAGAAGAATTATTCAGAGGATAAAGACCAAGAGGATTTAATCTCAATAGGAATAATTGGGCTTATCCGTGCGTGCGAAACCTATAATCATGAAAAAGGCGTTAATTTTTCAACATATGCAACTAGGTGCATTGACAACCAGATTAAAATGCATTTCAGAAAAAGCAAAAAATATCAAAACGAAGTTTCACTAAATGAGCCAATCGATACTGATAAGGATGGAAATAGCATAACCTTTGAAGATATTTTTAAAGACAATCACAATGTTTGTGAAATTGTGGATAACAGAATTGACTGTGAAAAGCTATATATTTATATTGATGAAGTGCTTACAAAGCGTGAAAAGCAGATTCTTTGCCTTAGATATGGCTTATCAGCTATCTGCGCTAGAGAAGGTAAGGTTATGACGCAAAAAGAAGTTGCAAAGCTATTAAATATCTCAAGATCATATGTTTCACGCCTTGAAAAAAAAGCTATTGAAAAACTAAATGAAAAGTTCATTGATGAAGATAAAAGCAAGGATAATAAAAAATAGCTTGCCGATATATAATCGACAAGCCGACAAGCACTATATTTTTAATTATCCTAATAATTTTTCAACGGAAGCTAACTTTACACTCAGTACAAAAACCTCTAATGCTTTTTCAAGCTCAGGTACAGGCGGATATGTGGGAGCAATCCTAATGTTTCTGTCCTTTGGATCCTTTCCATATGGAAAAGTAGCACCGGAAGGTGTCAAAACAACACCTGCTTGTTTGCAAAGCTCTCCAATTCTTTTAGCACAGCCCTCAAGCGAATTAAAAGATATAAAATAACCTCCTTTTGGCTTTACCCAGCTGCCTATGCAATAAGGTGCAATCTCTCTATCCAGAACTTCAAGTACTTTTTCAAACTTAGGTCTGATTATTTCTGCATGCTTTTTCATATGTGAAATGATATTTTCATATTTTCCATTAAAAAATTTAATATGCCTTAACTGATTAAGCTTATCATAACCTATTGTTTGCATAGACATCTGCTTTTTAAAGAATTCAATATTTTCCTTGCTAGAAGCTATAAAGCTCAAGCCTCCACCTGCAAAAGTAACCTTTGAGGTAGAAGAAAACATAATGACCATATTCTGCTTTCCAGTTTTTTTAGCCTCATCAAGCAAATTTAATAAAACATCAGCATCTTCATATAAATCATGGATAGCATAAGCATTATCCCAAAATATCTTAAAATCTTTAGCTAAAGGATTGAGATTAGCAAAACGTTTTACAACTTCATCAGAATAAGTAATACCATCGGGATTAGAATATTTTGGTACACACCAAATGCCTTTTATAGTATCATCACTGGAAACCAGTTCTTCAATCTTATCCATATCAGGACCATCGGATTTATTTTCAACCGTAATCATTTCAATGCCTAATGCCTGACAAATACCAAAGTGCCTGTCATATCCAGGTGCAGGGCATAAAAACCTTATTTTCTCATATTTTCCCCATGCCTTATCACTCTCCGGAAAGCCTAAAATCATCGCACGTGAAACTGTATCATACATAAGTTGCAGACTGGCATTTCCTCCGATAATTATTTCTTCAGTGCTTACACCTAAAATAGGAGCAAATAATTCTTTTGCCTCAGGAAGTCCGTCAAGTCCTCCATAATTTCTACAATCAACTCCGCTAGGGGATAAAACCTCATCGCAGACGCCTTCCCTCAGCATTCCCATTGAAAGCTCGAGCTGTGCTGTTTCTGGCTTGCCTCTTGACATATCAAGCTTTAATCCCTTTGCTTTAATATCATTATATTGTTTTTCAAGATCTAATTTTAGCTTAACAAGCTCTTCCCTGCCCATTTGTGTATAATTCTTTTCAGCATGCATAATATTTCTCCTTGACCATAAGATTTTAACTTTATATATTTTAATACAAAAGAATGAAATTTGCAAGTTCTTTTTTAATAACTTTCAAAAAATCGTGATTCTATACAAAAGCCTTGTTATATTATTAGCTTTATCTAAGTATAAATATAGAATTAACTCCGACAAAAGCCGGAGTTAATTAATTCATTTCTAAAATGCAATATGCCAAAGAAGAAAAACTATTTATGACATCATAATATTATCTTGATAAAACAATTACGCTTCCATCTTCTTCAACAACTGATTTAAACTTTTCAGACAAGGAATTGTGCTTAATGTCAAAGCTGCTATCAGCACTCTTTATTTCAACGGAACCAGCATTAAAATAATAAGCATTTCCTCCAATTACAGCAATTTTACCATCAGCAGAATAAACAATATCATCTATATTCCCATCAATCACTATAAGTTCCTCAGCATGATTTGTGAAAATATAACTGGTTTTTACCGTGGTAAAAGCAGAAAAATTAATATATTTATTCACTTTAGCAGACACTACATTATTATCAAGTTTTTTCTTTTCCGCTACCTTTTTAGTTGAAATATTATATGTCAAAATATCTGAATTTTTCTCGCCATCATTATTCTTTATTAAAAATACCTCTGTCGAATTAGCACCAATAAAATAATCATAATCCTGTGCAATAGGAGTAAAGCTTTGAGAATCCTGCGAAAAATCTATCTTAGCATAGTATAGCTTTTTGCTATTTTCATTTCCTGCTTGAGCAAAAATCATATTACTATCAGCTTTATAATAAATACTTATTAAATTCATACTATCGGAAAAGCTCAATTCATGAGTCTTATCCTGCATTGTCTTGGTATTAAAGATATTTAGCACTAGTTTTTTAGAGCTTTTGTTAAATGAATAAGTAAATATTTCATCACTATTCAAAATATATAGGTCACTTTGTTTTTCAAGCTCCTTTATTTTCACAAAAGACTTGCCTTCAAGCTTAAACACTGATATTTTATCACCTATTGTATAGAATGTATCGTCATTTATAAAATATATTTCCTTTAAAGGCACATCATTTTCAATAGAATAAATCAAATCAGGATTATCAGTAGGATTAGTACTATCAGGTGCTTTTGTGCTTTCATCAGTAAAAACAGTAGTTTCTGTTGTTTCTTCAACTTTTGATGAATTTGTCGGGTAGCTATATTCAGGATTATTAGGCTTAAAATCGCCTATACTATCATTATCCTGAAGCACCTCGACCATATAGATAAAATCAGCAGCACTTAACTTATAATACTCATCAAGCGAACCGAAAACCACAGCACCCGTTGCCACATATTCAAGGGAATCGCCATCATATCCCTTAAAATACCTATCCGGTTGAACATAAAACTCCTGCTCAGGGCTAACTATATAAAAATACTGAATATCTAACTGTGAATTAAGCTTTAATAACGCTGAGTTAGCATTATTAGCTGTCATAGGCTCATCAAATGAAACCAAGTATCTAACTGAGCTAGCTCTATTATCTGCTTTCTGCTGCTCATATAAAAGTCGTGAACGCTCCATCCTTTCCTCAGGGGTTAAGGTTGAAATCGATTTTCCTATAAGTGATAAGCCATTTTCCTTTGTTTTCCTAGAGTTATTAAGAGCAGTAAATATAAAGAAGGCGGAAATTGTCAATGCTATTATAATTGCAGTGGGAATGACAGTGCGAATTAAAGAATGTTTTTTAACGTATTTTCCGGCAATTGCATTAGTTTTAATTTTTTCACTATTAAATGTATTTTCAGTGAATATTTCTCTATAAAATTCTCTTAAATTCAAATCATTCCCCCCTCTCACAATCTATATTTAATTTTCTGCTTTTCAATTGTCCTGTACAATTTAGACTTAACTGTGGACAAATTCATTTCCAGCTTTTCTGCTATTTCATCAAGCTTTAAATCACAAACAAAATACAGATAAAAAATCTTGCCTATTTCGCTATCCATATTGGCTATATCTGTAAATATCTTCTTTGCAGTCATCTTGTCGCATATCACATCTTCAAGAGATTGCTGATACTTGGACATTTCAGATTCTATATGTACACCTTGTTCCTCAGAAAAATCGGACATAAGTGCGACATTTTCCTTTTTCTTAGCAGTCTTACCGTAATATGTTTTAAACTCAAACTTTGCTATATTTATAATAAACGCTTCAGCATTTTGAATATCTTCAAAGCCTTTTTTCTTTATCCTCTGATAAAATCTGGTATAAATATTCTGCAGCAGGTCTTCTACATCATGGATATTATTGCACTTGCTGACTACATAACGAGAAACTCCGTTTATTGTCTTTTCATAAATTTTATTGAAGTAATCGTTCAGCAAGGCGTCTGTTTTTTCGTTATTTTTCAACAAGCTCACCTCTTTTCAAGCCTGCACCTATGCAGTACGAAATAATAGTAAAAAAGTTTCAAAGTCAATGATTTTTTAGGCGAATATCTTCACCAAAAAAGCTAAGTACTTCCAAACTGAATAGCCTTGAAAAAATCCTGTCGCTATATCTGTCCTTAAGCTGAACAGCTGTCAGATTAGTATTGGCAATAACAGGCAGCCTTTTGTTTAGCCTTGAATTTATTATATTATATAATGCGGCAGTGTAGAATTGAGAATCAAATTCAGCCCCTAGATCATCAAGAATTAATAAATCGCAAGAATTTAAAACTCCGATAGTATCAGCTTCACTTGATGAAAAATGCTCCTTTTCAATCTTTCTAAGAAAATCTGGAACCGAACCATAAACTACTGAATAGCCTTTTTCAATCACGATTTTTGCAATTGCTAAGGATAAATGAGTTTTCCCAAGTCCTGTTTTCCCTATCATTAAAATACCATTTTTAGACATAGGGACATGAAAATTAAAGGCAAAATCTCTACACATTTGTAAATTCTGCCTCATCAATTCTCTAGCACTCATATTCAGCCTTAAATCCCTTTTCTCTGAATAATATTCAAGCTTAAAGCTATCAAAATCCGAAAGGTTGAGTGGAGAGCTTTCATTAAGTCTTTGTATAGCTATGTTTCTGGCAATTTCCTCTACACAAGAGCATCTTTTATTATTAAATATCCCTGTATCCTGACATTTTTTACAGCTATAAATACTATCAAGATAATCGACGTTCTTTCCAGCCTTTTTCAAGATAACATTAATCCTATCTTGAATATTAAGGTTTTCTTTTTCAATCTCTTTTATTTCCTTTAGAGCATTTTTACTTTTATTTAAAATAACCATAGCAAGCCTATGCCCTGTTTTTGCAAGCTGTTTTTCTAGCAGTAAATATTCCGGAAAGGCTTTTGCTATTTCATTTCTGCGTTTTTCCTCTAGAGCTTTATTTTTAGCACGTCTATCAGCAAGTATCTCTAAGGCTTGAATATAAAACTCATTGTTAATCATCAGACCTCCTATATTTATCTAAGGCAAGCATTTCTAATTCATCAACATTAAATGAAGAGTCATTTTCCTGTTGTTTTTCTGCTTTTCTTTTTTCAGACTCAGCCTGCACCTGCTCAACAGTAGTATAACCCTTGGAATACCAATTTTCCAATACCTTATTCATATAATTAAAAGAAAGCTTTCCTGCATTATCCAGCGTGATTTGATAGGCTGCCAAAATCATTTTTACAGAAAAATTCAGCTTTTTTGTCCACGTAGATATATATTCTTTCTGTTTTTTGGAAAAAACACTATTGTATTCCATCTCTCTTCTTAACTCTGAATAAACATCAAGCTCATTTCGAATATCTTTAATTCTAGCATCAGCAAGCTCAATAGTATTGATTTCCTCCTCCGCCCATGAAATGGCTGTTTTATGTATATAATGCAATGAGGTTTTCCCTATTGAATGGCAAAACTCCAACAACATCATAGTTACATCACATGGTAAAGAGGCGTATTCTATTATTTCCATTAAAATTTGCTGTTCCGAGTGTTTTAATGGTCTGCCATACAGCTTTTCAGCAAGTAAAAAAACCTGCTGAGAGCGATTGCTTTCCTTTACTTTTCTAGATATTTCTTGTGGAGAATATCTAGGAGGACGTGAAAGCTCTACTTTTGATACACTTGCATTTATTTGATTATTAATCTTTATTTCAGCCTGTTCGACTTGCTTTTCAATTGCTTTTATCTCATCATTTGCTTGAGGAAAAATATTTTCATCTTCAATGTTGATTAGATTTCTTTCGCTCCAAAAATTTAGAGCATCACAAAGTCTTTCAGCCGATTTAATACCGGTAGCATTCATCAATTCACTTTCTGAAAAAAGCTTGTCCGAATGTCTTAACAGATATAAAATTACTTTTAAAGCATCTTCACCTGCGAGCTTTAAATTTTCGTCGACAATTTTCGAGGGGACAGCAAAAACACTGGACCACAGCCCCATATTCATTTTATAACCCATAAAAATCCCCCCTGCTTGTTCTCTCTATGAATTATAACATAAACAAACAGTGTTTTCAACATATTTTATTTTTACAGCAACTTTTTATCAACTAATATTCAAATATAATTTACAACATTGCATAGAAACCTATGTATTATTAAATATATACAATTTTTAATATTGACTACCATGCGATTTTGATATATAATTATAGTAATTATAAAATAAAAGAAATATCCGTCAGAGGTTTTTATGAAAAAAGTAATCATTTTTCCTTTATGTATGTTTTTGGTCTTTAGTTTTGTTTTAGCTTCGTGTTCACCCGTTGAAAACACAAGCAAGAAAAATACCGACAATACTTATTCCGATATATTTTCGTTTGCACAAACTCAGCGGACAACCCCGCCCCAAAGTACAAAAAGCACGGATACTGCCTCTTTTATTGACACAGCTTCAACAGATTATAACACTACAAAAGCTGGTGATAACAGTACTCAAAATTCTAATTCTTCAAGCAAAAATTCAACTAATAATTCAACTGATAAAAACAATAACAAAACTAACTCATCTTCAAAATCCGCTAGTTCAAGTGAAAAAATCTCTACGACTAAAAATACAACAAAAAGCACCTCTAATACAACAACAGAAAAGCCACAGCAAAATGACGGAAAATATCAAGCCGTTAATTATAGCACGGTAAAGGGAATATGGTTTTCTTATATTGAGCTTTATCCAAAGCTAAAGGATAAAGCTACCTTTGAAAATTACATAAAAACTGCCTTTGATAATGTTAAGATAGATGGATACAATACTGTTTTTGTCCATGTTAGGGCTTTTGGCGACGCACTATATCCTTCAGATTATTTTGCTTTAGCCGGCACTACGGCTAAAACACTTACAGACAGTAGGAATTTCGACCCGCTTCAAATTATGGTAAATGAAGCACACAAACGAAATTTATCTATTCATGCATGGATAAATCCATATCGCATAGCTAATTATTCAAGTGTAAAAGGAAACTTCACACTTAAAAACTGGTGGAATGATTCCTATACCAAAAAACACTATATTAAAGAAGCGTATAATGAAAGTGGCAGATTTCTCTGGTATGTATTAAACCCTGCAATAGATGAGGTAGTGGAATTAATTACTAATGGGGTAAAAGAAATTGTAGAAAATTATAATGTTGATGGAATACATATGGATGATTATTTTTATCCAAGTAGTTTAAAAGATAATGATACGTCTTTTGACTATGAGCAATTTAAAAATAGTGGTTACTCCGATATCAGAAAATTCAGAATTTCTAATACTACAAAGCTTGTAAAAAATATAAATAAAGCTATAAAATCTATTAATTCATCTGTTAAATTTGGAATAGCTCCAACCGGAAATAACTATCAATATAAATCCAGTGGCGTTCCATGGAATGATTATATCGATTCTAAGGCTTGGATAAACAACAAGTATATTGATTATATCGCCCCACAAATTTATAGGAGCTTTAATGATAAAAGCCTTCCCTTTGAAACTGCATTTAATGGTTGGGCTAACCTCACAAAAGGTTCAAGCGTAAAGCTTGTAATAGGAATTACACTATCAGCACCAAATTCAAGTAGCTTTAAAAGTGAACAAGATGTACTTAAGCGGCAAGCTCAAATGGCATTAAATCAAGCAAACGGATTGATTATATACAAGTATGCTGAATTATATGGCTCTAGTGACTTTTATGTAAATGAAGAAATACAGGCAATGAAACCAATAATAAAAGGATGATTTTTATGAAAAAAATTATTTCTGTAATAACTATTTTAGCTTTTAGTCTTAACAGCCTTTTTGTAATGGCTGAAAATGAAACAGCTGAAAGCTCACCACAGCAAGAAGCACAGCAATCCTCCGATCAAGATAACACAAGTAGAGATGAAATAGAACCAAATATCACTTTAATAGATGATTTAAAAGCTGTAAATCTCACTGCAGGTATAGACTTTGCAATATCAGGCGATACTGAAGCTATTAAAAAGGAGCTTGAAACAGCATTTTCGCAGATTGAGGAAATAGAATTAAATACAGTAATTCTTTCTTCAACATATGAAGGAAAGGCTTATTTCAGCCTTGAAGGCGAAAGCGACCCATTATTTTTAGCTAATAAAATGGCTAGGGAAAAGGGCTTTAGCACATTTATAAGTCTTGATATTGATTTTCTGATTAATGATGCCATAAAATCTGATAACATTCAGGATAACTACATTTTATCCATAAATAAATTTGCATCAAAATATATAGCAGATGGTATAATACTTACAAATTATTACACTAAAAATGATACTGATGCTTTTAATTATTATAAAAAAGACGGCTCTGGTATTGGATTTAAAAATTGGCTTTATGAAAATAACGAATACTTTGTAAAAACTGCCTCAGAAATCATAAGAACAACAAACAATGCTATTGCAATCGGACTTAATATTTCTCACCCTTGGGCTAATAAAACCACAAGGGAAAACGGCTCTGAAACTTCATCTGAATTTCAAGCTTTAACAAATGGATATTCCGACACAAAAAAATATATCGAAAGCAAATATGCCGACTTTATTATTCTTAATGCAAGTGGCGGCACAGCCAGCGACACACTCCCCTTTGAAAAATACACCTCTTGGTGGAATGGAATTTGTTCCGACAGCAATATTCCATTATATATTACTCATGCAAATGAAAATATGAAAAATAATTGGAGTGCCGATCAGATTTTAAAACAGCTTACAATTGCAAAAAAATTATCAGCTTATAAAGGAAGTGCCTTTTCCAGCCTAAAGACGTTAGTCGACAATCCCAAAAGCTCCACAGATAATATCAAAAAGTTTTATGAAAATCAAATAAATGAAAGTGACTTATTCTCCGATTTATCAGTATATTATCCTAAAAAGACAAGCTTTACAACCTATGAGGATAAGATCACTTTTATGGGTACTTTTGACTCTAATTTTGATGTATATATCGACAATGAGAAAATCGAGCTTGAAAAAACAGGAGATTTTTATATAACTAAAAATCTTGAAATTGGTAATAATACTTTTAAAATCACACATAAGGACAAGAGCGTTACTTACAAAATAAAACGTGCAGTCAAGGTACTAAAATCTATGAATCCCAGCTCTGCAGCCAGTGTAGAGGGTGGAACGAAAATGACTGTTAGTGCCACTGCATATAAAGGCTCTACTGTAAAAGCTACATTCAACGGACAAACAATCACTTTAAAAGAAAGTGCTACTGATGATATTGATATAAATTCTCTTTATATAAAATATACCGGCACTTTTAATATTCCTAACGGTGTTATAGGAAAAACTCAAAGTCTTGGCAGAGTTAATATAACAGCTTCATATATGGACTTTACAGAAAGTCTAAAGGGTGGTAATATTACAGTAAATGCCCTTCCCGAACCACCTCCGCCACCAGCAGAGCCTGAGGTTGTAGTACCACCTCAAGACGCTGTCGAAGGCGAAGTAATTATGAAAATTGAGCCATATATCCCCAAAGGATATGAAAGCACTGCAAAATTTATAAAAACTACCTCTGATAGTACAGTTTCTTATGATGGAAAAACAATTGATGCGTATGCCTTTCCAAACTACGTTATGCTTCCAAAGGGTACATTGGATTACTATCAAAAATCAGTAAATGCTACTAAGGATAATGGAACAGTATTGAATTTCAATAGTGCTTATTCAAATAGAAAATATCTTACTGATGAATCGACAGTTATTACAGCAGCACCGATTACGCAAAATCAAGCATTTGTAAAAGCCATTGGTACAAAAAACGGTAAATCTTATATAAAAATATCACTAGACCATAAAATCGCTTTTAATATTCAGCCTGTGGGACTTACTTATCTTGAACATGTAGAGGGAAATTATAGAGTAAATACATATAATCCCTCAAAATATGAAATTACTTTTGATAATGTTACAGAAGTTACAAAGCTGCCTTCTTTTAATAATCATCAAATATTCAAGTCAGGAGAATGGCAGGTTGTTACAGTAGATGGTGTTCAAAAGTTTAAGCTGGTGCTTGAATTAAGGCAGCAGGGCATTTATGGAGGAATAAGCTCATACTATGACAGCAATGGCGATCTTATACTTGAATCAACTAATTTTTCAAATAGCTTATCCGGTAAAACAATTGTTATAGACCCCGGACATGGATATACTGGCAAAAACAGGTTTGACTCAGGCGCTGTAATTGATGGTATTGGTATTAAAGAAGTTGATGTCAATTATGCAGTTGCTGAGGCATTAGAAAAAAAGCTTAAGGCACTTGGTGCTAATGTTGTAAAATTTGATGTTATGAACAATACAAAATACTATCCCACTGAGGATAGAAAAATTATTGCCGAACAGTATAGCCCCGATCTATACATTTCAATACATTGTAATTCGGCAGGCTCATATAAAGCTGCTAATGGTATTGAGGCTTATTATTTCTATGCATCAGGGCAGCCTTTAGCTTATGAAGTGACTAAGGAGCTTAATAAGGTTTATCAAAAATACCTTTACAAGGATAGTAAAAACCATATAAGAGATAGCAAGGAATCTGCATACTATCGCTTTAATGTCACAACCTCAAGTGCTTTTCCATCTATTTTAACTGAAATAGGCTTTGTATCTAATCCAACCGAGGCTAAGCTTTTATCAAATGCAGAAAATCAAGAACATATTGCCGAAGGATTAAAAAATGGAATAGTAAATTATTTTAGCAGAAGTAAATTATCTAACTATTCAAACGGAGAAAGTACAGCTGAAAAGCCTTCTTCACAAAACGATGATACAAACGCTGTTACTCAACAAACACAGTCTGAAAATTCCACACAAAGCACAGCTCAATCAAATATACAAACCGATTAACAGGAGGAATAATGAATATTGCTGTTGTAGGACTTGGATTAATAGGCGGCTCATTATGTAAGGCTATTAAAAAATACACAGACAACCTTATACTAGGTATAGACAGCGACAGTGATACTATTAAAAAGGCACTGTCTGATAATTCTATTGACAAACAAATATCGTCAGAGCAGCTTTCCACTGCCGATTTAACCATTGTAGCACTATATCCATTGCAAACTGTTGACTTTATAAAGAATAATGCACATTTGTTCAAAAAGAATTCAATTGTTATTGATATTTGTGGAATTAAAAAATATACCGTCGATAAATGTACAGATATTTTAAAAGAACTTAATGTCAACTTTATAGGTACTCATCCTATGGCAGGAAGAGAGTTTTCAGGCTACGATTATTCATTAGCTGATTTATTTTTAGACGCAAGCTTTATCATTACACCACGTGAGGATAGTGATGAAAATTCTATCGAAACAGTACGAAAATTAGCTGAAAAAATTGGCTTTGGAAAAATTGTTATTTCCACTCCTCAAAAGCATGATGAAGTTATTGCATACACCTCTCAGCTTGCACATATTGTTTCAAATGCATATGTAAAAAGTCCCGCACTATTTGAAAACAATGGTTTTTCAGCCGGCTCGTTTTTGGATTTAACAAGAGTCGCAAAGCTAAATGAAAATATGTGGACAGATTTATTTATGTGCAATAAAGCACCTTTAGTAAAGGAGCTTGAAAATATAATAGAAAAATTAAACGAATATTTATCAGCATTAATAACTGATGATAGCAAGCTTTTATACAACCTTTTAAAGGATGGGAGAGAAAGAAAAGAAAAGAGTGCTGTGATTTTTCCTCAAAAAAATAAGGACGGTAATTTTAATGGGAAATAAAAAAGCAAACAGCTTTTACATCACCTTAGGAGGACTGCTTTCAGCTCTATCCGTTGTAATTATGCTAATGACCTTTATCCCAGCAGGAATGTATATATTTCCTGCAATAGCTGGTATGTTTATGTGGATTGTTAGAGATTATTCCAGCATAAAATGGGGATTAATATGCTATGCTGCCACCTCACTTGTATCACTGATATTAGTACCTGATATTGAGGCGAAATTTATGTTTATTTTCTTTTTTGGTTATTTTCCAATCATAAGGCAGCTAATATCTGAAAAAGTGGGAAAAGTACTTGCTTTCTTTTTAAAACTAATATTGTTCAACATTTCAGCCATTATTGCTTATTATATAATTTTTAATTTCTTTCAAATAGACTATCTTGTAAAACAAATGGATGAACTAGGAAAATACAGCTATCTAATCTTTTTAGGCATAGGAAATATAGGATACTTTGCATATGACTTTGCCCTTGGTGAATTGCTGTACGCCTATACAAAATGGATAAAGCCTAAAATTATAAGATAATAAAAGAGCTTGTCAAATCGACAAGCTCAAATTTAAGTGAAAGTGGTAGATAGTCTGTTCATTTCAGACTTCACTTTTCTTTAGCATTTATATATAAGTACGTCGGTGTCACGTTTTATTGTACATATCATATCAGGGTGTTCCGAATAATGGAACACTTTTTTATTTCTTGACAATTATTGTTTCATTTCAGCTTAATTTACAAATCCATAAGCAACAGCACATTTGCCGATATCTTTGTTTTTAGCTTGCCTTAAAACAGCACCATTAACTTCCTCAGGAGTCTTATATGTAGGTACAACAATTCTTAAAGTCTGACGTACTGTTTCATCATCACCAGTTTCGCAAGCATCTTTTAAAATATTAAGGCAGTGGTTTATTTCTCCTTTACTATATGGAGTATCCCTAACTATATATATTAGTTCATTTTCCGTCTTATCATAATCATCAGTTTTTATTAAAATCTCCTCATATAGCTTTTCACCAGGTCTTAACCCAGTTTCAATGATTTCAATATCCTTAGCACCTGATAAACGAATCATATTTTTAGCAAGATCAAGAATTTTTACAGGTTGTCCCATGTCAAGGACGAAAAGCTCGCCATCATTTGCTAATGCACCTGATTGAAGGACTAGCTGTGCCGCTTCAGGAATTGTCATAAAATATCTAATTATTCTCTTATCTGTTAATGTGATAGGTCCGCCATTGGCAATTTGCTTTTTAAACAAAGGTATAACCGAACCCGCAGAGCCTAATACATTTCCAAATCTTGTGGAGCTATACTTAGCCTTGCCCCATGTGCTTGCACTTTGCACTATCATTTCACACATTCTCTTAGTTGCACCCATAACATTTGTGGGATTAACAGCCTTATCAGTTGAAACCATCATAAACCGTTCAACATTATATTCTTCACACATTTCAACTAAAATCTTAGTGCCAAAAACATTATTTTCAACAGCTTCAATACAATTATATTCCATTAAAGGAACATGCTTGTGAGCCGCAGCATTAATAACAATTTGCGGTCTATATTTATCAAACACTCTCATCATGGCTTTTTTATTTGTAATAGAGCAAATTTCAATACTTATATCTAAGCTGTTTCCATAAGCAATTTTTAATTCCTGTTGAACATCATAAGCTCCATTTTCATATATATCAAGAATAATAATTTCTTTAGGCTGCATTTTTGCAAGCTGTCTGCACAGCTCCGATCCAATAGAGCCACCTCCACCAGTAATTAATATAACTTTTCCATTATAATATGAATTTGTCTTTAAATCCGATATTATAACAGGCTTTCTGAAAAGTAATTCCTCTATATCAAATTCGCGCAGATAACGTCTTTTTCCAACAGACTGCATTACAGGATAGTCATACACCTTGATTTTATACCCTGCATTGGAGTATCTTTCAAAAAGCACTTTCTTTGTTTTTTCATCAAGATTAGGGATAGCGAAAACAATTTCTTGAACCTCATGCCTTTTTAATTTCTCAGCCATATCAGCACTTTCAAGAAGAACAGGTATTCCATGAATATCTCTGCCTGCTTTTTGCTTGCTAGAGTCAATAAAACAGCGAGGAATATATGAAGAATTTTCATTAGCCAATAGCTCTTCCGCAAGGGTTACTCCCACCCTGCCGGCTCCTATAATAGCTATTTTAATCTTATTTGAATCATCAGTAATATTATGCTCATTTGCAGCTCCAGAAAAAACACGTAACAAAGCATTTAAAAATCTGCCATACGCAGATCTGTTATTTCCGCATTTATAAGCATAGCGATAAACCAGCCTTATAGCAAGTGCTCCTAGTAAATTAATACTTGCTATTGATAACAGTCTTGAAAAAGTAATAGCTTCAATAGAGATAAAGAGTGCTAATGCTTTTTCAGTGATAAAAGTGGATACAAAAGCTATTCCATCGACAATTAGCAACCTAATATAACATTGTACCCCACCATACCTCCAAATTTGTTTATATATATTACCTAATAATCTAGATATAAAAATACATATAAAAGAAATAACAGCATGTGTTAATATTCCCGAAAATGATAATTT
>JAAYSD010000059.1 GCA_012518465.1 Clostridiales bacterium | reverse complement strand
TATCTCAAATGGAAAGTGATATAGCCTCTTCAAAGCTATATGCTTCGACAGACGGGCAGATATCTTTCCGTGCTGATTATTCATCAGGTGATGAAATAAAGCCTTATGATGTTATTGTAAAGATAATTGACCCTGAAAATATATATATTAAGCATACAAGCACTACTTTAAAAGAGTTTGTGATTGATATGCCTGTATATATAACAGTTTCTGATGAGGTATATGAGGGGTATGTTTTTCAAACGCCTAATGAAGCTGATGGAAGCATGGCAGATGACGAAAGCTCAATTTTTTTCAAGTTTAAGGATAAAAAGCCGAGCTATAAAAAGATAGGCTCTTCAGCTAGTGTGAAGGCTGTTCTTGATGTGCATGAAGATGCAGTAGTTGTGCCTAGACACCTTGTTAAATACCTTGATGGAAAAACTTATGTGCAGGTATTCAAAGATGATAAAAAAATCGATGTTGATGTTACTACGGGAATAACAACAGCCACCGAGATTGAAATAACCTCCGGACTTAAGGCGGGAGATAAGGTTGTAGTAAGCTGATAAAAAAGGGGAAACAATATTAAATGCTCACTCTATTATATCGTAAAATGATTAATACAAAGTGGCTTGTGCTTTGCTTGCTTTTAGGTTTTGCTATGGCGGCAGGTATGCTAAGCACAATGCCCATATATATTGATGCCTCTTTGCAAAGGCTTTTGATAAAGGATATGCAGTCGTATCAGCTTGATACAGGGTTGTATCCGGGCACTTATATTATTGAAGAAATGTATAATGTAGGCCTGTCAGAGGAGCAGCGATTAAAGATTCTTAGAAACATTGAAAAAAAGTCAGCGGATAGAGTGGATAAAATTAAGCTGCCTCTTTCAAATTCTAAGACAATTGCATCCGAGGAATTTTTGTTTTTAGCAAGCTCAGATGTTACTGGATTGCGTGCAAAGGTTATAAATATGTCCGATTTTGAGGAACATATTGAAATAGTTGATGGGCGTATGTATAATTCAGGCTGGCAAGACGGTTTTTTAGAGGTTGTTGTAAATGAAAAGGTGCTAAAAACAATGAGAATTGTTTTAGATGGTGAATATTATCTTGAAAATGCAACCGGATTAAGTACAGAGCCTGTTCCTGTAAAAATTGTTGGAACATATAAGCAAAAAACCGATAATGACGTATATTGGTCCGAGGGTATGGATAGCTATCTTAATGCACTTTTCATGGACGAGGACACCTTTTTTAATTTGTTTTTGCCATTGGAAACGCCTTCGCTGTCTAATTTTAAGATAATATATAATTTCGATTATCAAAAGCTTGATGTTTCCGCCCTTACAAGTGTATCAGAAAGAATAAATAAAGATGCTGAGTATTATGAGTCACAGGGCTTTACCTTTAATATGGGTGTAAATGATATTTTTGCAAAATACGGTGAGAGAGCGGAAAGCCTTTCTAGAATACTTTGGGTCTTACAAATTCCAGCTATGGTTATGCTTGCTTTTTATCTGTTTATGGTATCAAAGCTTAATATTGAGCAAGAAAAGAATGAAATTGCTGTTTTTAAAAGCAGAGGTGCATCTTCAAAGCAGATTTTTACCATTTATGCAATGCAGGCAGGAATCTTAGGCATTATTACTTTAATTGTCGCACCTTTTATAGGGCTTGTGTTATGCGATTTTATAGGTGTTTCAAATGGATTCTTAGAGTTTGTAAATCGTCCGGCACTTGATACAAGCATCACTTTAAATGCAGTGCTATATGCCTTGCTTGCAGTAATTGTATTCTTTGTTGCTACTATTTTGCCTATTATACCGGCATCTAGGGTTTCTATTGTTGAGCATAAGCAGAAAAAGGCAAAACGCTTCTCTATTTCCTTGTGGGAATTATTTTTAGTTGATATTATTTTGATTTATTTATCCTTGAAAATGTACTTTGATTTTAATAAGGATTTAGAATTAAGTATAAAAAATAAAACCTTTGTCGGTACGGGAGAAGTAAATGGCGAAGTCTTTGTAATGGCTGTTATGCTGATTATGGGCTTCGGTTTACTCTTTATACGCATATATCCATTGATTATCAGGCTGTTTTATTTCATCGGTAAAAAGGTGTGGACGCCTTCACAATACATTGCACTAACCTCGGTTAGCAGAGCGGGAGGAGGCAGAGAGCGTTTTTTGATGCTCTTTTTGGTAATCACATTTGCCTTTGGTATTTTTGCAGCAAATACTGCACGAGCTATAAATAATCATATTGAGGATATGATAAGATATAGTGCAGGTGCAGATATTTCCTTACAACAATATTGGACCTCATCTTCAATGTCTGATGATGAAGTCGAGCAAAGATATGTTGAGCCTGATATAGATAAAATTGCTGATTTAGAGGGAGTTAAGGATTATACAAAGGTTTTGCGTAATCAAGAGGTAAGCTTTAAGGGTGCCGCTAATGTAAATGATGCAGTGCTTATGGCGATTGAGCCGGATAAGTTTGCTAATATAGCTTGGTTTAGAAATGATTTGACGCCAGTGCATTGGTGGAATTATATCAATGCTTTAATAGATTATCCAACAGGGGTAATAGCATCGACTTCTCTTCAGGAAAAAGGGTATAATCTAGGCGATGAAATTACTGTTAGTTGGGCTAGAAATGAAATAACGCTTACAATAATGGCTTTTGTTGATTATTGGAGTGGCATCAATCCTTATCAGGTAAATGATAAGGGAGAGTACATTGACTTCGTGATAGGAAACTTTTCTCATATAACAGATGTCAGTGTGCTGCAGCCCTATGAGGTTTGGCTTGAGCTAGAGGATAATGTCAGCAGACAGGAGCTTTATCAAGCTTTTGAGGATAATAAAATAAAGCTCCAGCTAATCAGAGATGCTGATCAGCTTATAACAGCTGAAAAAACAGACCCGTCCTTACAGGGTATGAATGGCGCATTAACATTAAGCTTTATCATTATCATGATAATGGCTTTAATAGGCTTTTTAATTTATTGGATATTGGCAATTAAAAGCAGAACTTTGCAGTTTGGTGTACTAAGAGCGATGGGAATGTCTTTTAGAGAGGTTATTATTACGTTGTTTCATGAGCAAATCCTAGTATCCGGTGTATCTATTGCGATGGCATTTATTTTTGGCGGAATAGCTAGTGATTTGTACGTTCCATTGTTCCAGACTATGTATGATTTAGAGGAGCAAATACCACCTTTTGTAGTAAAAGCAGAGGGTGCAGATTATATAAAAATCTATGTGCTGATAGCAGTTATGCTGATTGGCGGATTTATTACCCTAGGTAGAATAATCGGTAAGATAAATATAAATAAAGCTTTAAAGCTTGGCGAGGATTAGCAGGAGGAGTTTATGAAAAGTCCTATTATCAGAGCTGAAAATACAATAGACGCACCGAGATTAAGAGAATATGTAAGGTTTATTTTTAAAATTAAATATGGCTTTTTGGGTAACCTTTTTAATTCGTTGGCTTTTTTATTAGCCTTGATTTCTCTTGCAGCATTGTA
Source organism: Clostridiales bacterium (assembly GCA_012518465.1). Taxonomy (GTDB): domain Bacteria; phylum Bacillota; class Clostridia; order Oscillospirales; family Ruminococcaceae; genus JAAYSD01. The sequence continues at coordinate 11,392 of JAAYSD010000059.1, read as the reverse complement.
TACTAAGGAATGGTTAATTTTCCTTTATTTCATTGTTGCAATAGCTGTTTTTGCTTTGTTCAGTATTACTGTCAAGTCAATTATGTTTGCAAGAGCAAAGAAAAAGCTTTCTGATTTTTATCTTAACAATATCAGCTATGCCTTTGACAATGAGAAAATGATTGTAAAATCAGCAGATAGGGAAATTATTGTTTCCTATAAGGATTTTATCAATGTGTATGAATCAAGGTTTTCTCTTTATATTAGTTATAAGCAATATTTAAGTGACGGAAAGTTTATTAGACTTTTTGTTATGATAGGTAAAAATAACATTGTAGGTGATTGTGATTTTTTGGATTTAAGAAATTTATTAATTAAAATCATGGGAAAACGCTATAAGGATAAAAACAAGGTAAGGATTTAGAAAAGGTGAAGCTATCAGCACACCCGTAGATGGTTTGAATGTTGCACATATGTGCAACATATAGTAGTTATAATAATTATAAGATAAAATGTTTTCAACCGTAAAAGCACACCTATGTTGAAAACTCATATTTACCTTGCTGATAATGTTGAAAACTTTTTGTACACTTTCAACAAAAGAGACAATCAATTTTCATGGCTTATAAGTTAAAACAAAGAAAATTAACCTTAAATGTGACAATTGGAGTATTTGATATTGACGTAATCTTTTTGATTGGATATACTAACAGCATACAGGGTAAAATGAATATGCTTGTTTTTATATAAAATAAGGAGGCAATTATGTTTGTAAAAGAGGTTAGCGTAAAAAATCAGGTCGGCTTACATGCACGTCCTGCAACATTCTTTATTCAAAAGGCTAATGAGTATAAGTCTTCCATCTGGGTTGAAAAGGAAGAGCGTAGGGTAAATGCTAAGAGTCTTTTAGGTATTTTATCTCTTGGTATTGTAGGCGGTACTGATATTAGAATCATTGCTGATGGCGCAGATGAGCAGCTTGCTGTTGAGGGCTTGACCAAGCTTGTTGAAAGTGGCTTTGCTGAATAGTATAGCTTCATTAGTTAGATTAGATTTATTATTTTACTATTTAATGTGATTTTATGTGTTTAATTAAGCAGCTACATATGTGGCTGCTTAATTATTAGGACAAAATTAAAGCTTAAAAGGAAGTTTATTTATGATTAAAAAAAGGTTTATTCCTATTATTATAATTATTATGATGATGTTCAGCGGGTGCAATAAAACCTATGATTACAATGGATATGAGGAAATAACTACTGCTATTGAAAATTATGAAAAGCTTAGCTCGGCAAAAATTTTTGTATATGATATTGATGAAAATTATACAATGGCTGAATTTACTTTTCAGATTGATGAAAATAAAAATATGCTCTACAATTATGTAGGTAAGGAAGATAATGTTGTATATAAAGAGTATCATAATGGGAAAGAGCTATATTACACTACTGATGGAAAATGGGCTGATGAGTATTTGAGCAGTGGAGAAAATGGATATTATGGCTATTCTGATACGCACAGGCATAGTATGGCATCAGCTGATATTTTTTATAAAAATGATTATGCAGTGGCAGAATCTGATGTAAAGGCCTATGGCGATGATACAAAAATTATTTTAACCTTTGATCCTGCAAAGGTTAATGAAACTGCTGAAAAGACTGTTGAAGAAAAAGGAAAGTTTGTTAGTCTGAAAACTGAGTATGTGATAAGCGATGGGCAGATTAGCCAGTATATTCAAAGTGCTGAGTTTGAAAAGGATAATGAAGTTTACAAAGAGAGCATTAAGGTTGAGATAAAAGAGTGTGACAAGCCTCAGAATATTGAAAAACCCGATGAATTAGGATAATTATTCCCCTGCTTTAGAGTGCTAAGGCAGGGGAAAGGTGTATAAAAAATAAACCTTTTATTCTTAACTTTATGTGATATAATAATTGTAGAAGGTTATTATAAGCCTATGCCAAGACTTGTTATAATAATTAACTTTAGACGGGATGCTGAATAATCAAATCTTGTTTCATTAAACAATTAAAGTAAAATTGGAGTTTTAATATGGCAAATATACAACGGAATAAACTATATTGTGGTACTAACTATCACCCTCATGATTGGAATAGAGATAGATGGGAAATAGATATTAACTTGATGAAGGATGCTGGATTTGATATTGTTAGGCTAGGTCACTTATGTTGGGATAGCTTTGAAATTGATGATGGAGTATATGATTTTGAGTGGTTTGACGATATATTGAAAATGTTTTATATTAATGGGATAAAGGTTCTGCTTGATATTTCTACACGTCCAGCACCACTATGGGTGCACAAAAAATGCCCTTCCTGTGATATTCACAATACTGATGGGGTAAGAGTGGATGCTTTAAGAAGATATATGGAGGATGTATCAGATGATGGTTTTCAAAAGTATGCTTATCGATTTACTGAAATTATGTCAAAAAGATATGCTGATCATCCAGCTATTATAGCCTTTGGTATATGCAATGAAATAGGTTGTGGATATACTTCATATTCTAATGAAGCTAAGAGAAGGTTTCAAAAATGGCTTAAAAATAAATACAAAACAATAGATAATTTAAATAAAGCATGGTCAACGCAGCGGTGGAGCAGGCGACAAAAGAGCTTTGATGACATTCCTTTGCAAAAGAATTCTGTTGAGATGGGTTCGCCTGAGGCGTACTTAGATATGAGAAGATTCATATCACAGGGTGTATCTGATTATATAATTAAATTAGCACAAATAATTAGTGAAAATGCAGGTAATGTTCCTCATTCATCAAATCATTGTTAAGAGCATTCAGAGGTAGGCTTTGATTATTTAAAGAATTATGATAAATTTGTAGATTATCCAGGTATAGGTTTTTATCCTGGGACAGATTCTGATGCTAAAGTGGATTTAATGTGGATTTTATTTGTTTTACAAATGCGTTTGGCTGAAACAAACAAACCGATGTGGTGCTTAGAATTTCAGACAGGGACATTCGGAGGATATTCTGGTGATTATGGAACTATACGTATGTACTCGTTGCTTTGTTTATTGTATCGCACACAGATGAATTTAGCATGGACTTTTCGCAGTATGTGCAGTGGTGAAGAGCAGTATTTATATGGACTTGTAGACCATGATGGCATACCAAGTAAAAAGTATGAGGAATATAAGGAAATTTCTGATATTTATCATAAATTACAAGATTATGATTTTCCTTATTTACCTAAACCGGAGATTGCAATAGCTTATAATTTCGAAAACAATGTTATTTACACCTATGCAACCGATTATTATAAGTGTCCATATAATAAGCAAGCTGTTGCTGCTTTTGAAGCTTTATACGATGATAATTTAGATTGTAATATTATTGATTTATCCAATTTTAATATGGAATATAAGTTAATAATACTTCCGGGATATGCTCAGATGGATGAAAAATCGGCAAAGGCTATTGTGAATTTCGTTGAAAACGGTGGTACAGTTTTAATGACAGGGTATTCCGCCAAGGTTAATGAAAACAATAAAGTTTTTGATACACCTCATCCAGGTAGATTAAGTGATGTATTTGGAATACGTGTAGCAGGATTTCATAGGACTAGTAAGCATGTGCCGAGTATGTTTGAAAACAATTATAGTACCGAGGAAAGAAATAAAATTCTTTCTCTTGAAATATATAATGATAATTCAAAAATAATTGTTAGTGATGTAGATTATTATGAAACTATTCAACTGAAAACGGCGAAGGAGATAGCTAAATTTAAGCATAATGATAACTGTGCTGTTTCGTGTAATATTTTTGGTAAGGGCAAGGCATATTATTTGGCTACTGAGAGTAATAAAGCTATTTTATCATGGTTGCTTAATCAAATTTATAAGGATATTGGCTTATTACCTATAAAAGATTATCCCAAGGAGATCAAATCAAGAAAAATAAATTATAATAGTGTTTTTTTAGTAAATACAAGTAAAAAAGATATTGAGGTTTCGTTAGGGAAAAAAGCATATGCTGTTTTAAGCAATAAGGATATTGATGATAAAATAAATATCTCTGCACTTAATGGTGAGCTTGTAGTTTTTAAAATATAGCTTTTCCTCATAGTTTTAATATAAAAACGCATTGGATCTAATTACCCAATGCGTTTTATTTTTCATCAATTTTAAAAAATTCATCAAAAAGCTTTAATTCTCTGAGCATTGAAATAACATCAGCCACTGATCTACAATTAAATTTTTTAAGTATTGAATTTATCTGGCTTTTTAATGTGGATAACTCTACATATCGTATTTTACAAATTTGTGTTCGTTTATATCCATGTCCTAAGAGAGCTATTACCTCTTTTTCAGCGGGAGTCAGTTGTGAAATTATATGCAGGCAAAGTAATAATGTGCTTTCATATTTTTTTATTTGTTTAAGCTGATTTCTTAATTTGTCAGCTATTTCAGGTCGAATAGGTGCAATGCCGTAAAAATTTTCACGTACTGATTTTATTACATCCTCAGGTGGAGCATCCTTTAAAATATAGTCAGCAGCCCCCAGTTGAAATGCCTCTAAAACTGTTTCTTCATCTTTAAAGACTGTAAGAATTATTATTTTAATTTCAGGATAGGCTTCAATAATGCTTCTGGTAGCTATTAGTCCTGCTGTGCGTGTTTCCATTTCTATATCCATCAAAACTATATCGGGAATTTGCTCTAAACTTTTTGTTATGGCATCAGCACCTGTTGATACAGAGGCGATTACACTAATTTCCTGATGAGAATTAAGAATCTTTTCATATCTTTTTCTTATAGGAGTTCTATCCTCGGCAATAATAACACGAATTTTTTCATCATTGTTTATCATTTACTTAATTCCCCCATAAGCTGAATTTCAAAGCTTGTTCCGACATCCTCTTTACTTTTCACTGAGATTTTACCGCCACAGTCTGTGATAACTCTATGAGCTAGTGATAAGCCTATACCCCAGTTTTTGGTTTGAGGTTTTGTTGAAAATAGAGGCGTAAAAATATTTACCATATCCTTTTCAGATATTCCTACACCAGTATCGGATATTTCTATGATAACATGGTTGTTCTTTTCGCTGACTGATATTGTGAGAGTATTTTCATCCTTGTTATTATTAATCATTGAATCTAGTGCATTTTGAAAAATGTTTATCAAAGCTTGTTCTACATAATTTGTATCGACTATGGCTAATATTTCATCTTGCAAATAGAGCTTTTTAAGTTTAATATTTTTATACTGATTAAAATCAAATGATTCTAAAGCATTGTCAATAACTTTTTTAATTGGTACTGAAGAAAGTGACATTTTGTTGCTCTTTAAGCTTTCGTGTATGCAGTTAAGCCTGTTAAATAAGTTTTGTTGATAGAATTTTATATTGTTTATAATATCAATGTTATTTTCATCAACAGGGATTTCTTCTATCATAGCTGAAATAGATAAAAGCTCATTTTTCATATAGTGACAGAATAATCTTGAGGAAACAGTTGCTCCATTTACATTGTGCATTATTTCATATGAGCTGATAGAAAGCTTTTCTTTTATTTTCAGATATTTAAAGGTAGAAAACAAGAAAGTTATTAACAAGATTATAATTAAATATGGGTATATTGGATAGATACGCTCATTCATTCTTAAAGAAAGGGTGTTGTACGAAATATAATCAGCGACCTTTGAGTATCTTATTAGTAAGGTTGGACTCCAATATAGCAGCAGTGAGTAAGTAAGAATAATGGAAAAATAAGCTATGAAATATACAATCATATTATATTTTATAAGTCTTATTTTAGGGAACTTAACCGCATGATATAAAAATGCAAGAACACATAATAATAAAATAATAACATTAACTATTGTAGTTATATTATTAAATATATTGTAAAATTGGTTTATTGCATATGCTGTTAATATTTTTGGATATAATAATTTATAAATTAGTGGATAAATATATGGGTCATATAAAATTGCTTGTATAATTAGCCATAATGCATATAATATTTTAATTTTAGCTATGCTTTTTTCTGTTAAAAAATCCTGCTGTTTTAAGGCGAAAAGAATATATGTATAGATAAAAGATATTGAGCTTATATTTAATAATGTGGAAATCAAGGCTCTTTTTATGGGTAGCATCATTAGATCTTTAACTAACCCCGGAGAATAGGAAAAGTATCGAAGAAGTTTATTAAGATGCCCTAAATCCTTGCTAATATAAAGCATGAAAAGTATAAATGATGAAAAATAAAAAATACAATTAAGGACATCATAATAAGCTCACGCTTTTTCTTGAGCTGTAAAAGAGGGAAAATTATAATTATAATATCAATAATAAATACATAATTTCCTCCTCTTCTTTTTAAAGATATTTTACAAAAAAATAAGGTTGAGTCAATTAGTATAGTGGTATTTTAAAGCATATGGGATATATTGTATCAGGATTTTTTGATAATTTTATGCATAACCCTTTTTCCTTATGATTAGTTTTTAGAAAAATATCATTAAATCCTAGTAAAGTTGGGGGATTAAAAAGTTGATTTTCCCATTCATGGCCTTTTATTGCCAATGATTTTAGTATAACTGAATTATTATAAGGTGCACGCATAACAAATGCATAAAGAATACCGTTTTTATAAGTGTATCTTACGTCTTTTTCAGTGAAAGTCTTTTTATCATTATCGCTGAACATTCCTTCAGGCACGTCAGTTGGGCCTTCACCATATATCTTCCAATATGTTGTGTTGTAAATAGCCTCCCCATTTATATCAAGCCACTTGCCTATTTGCTTAAGGACTTGCTTTTCTTCATCTATAATAACGCCATCTGCTCTAGGACCCACGTTTAAAAGAAAGCAGCCGTTTTTACTGATAACATCAACCATGCTATCTATGATTTCCTGTGCAGATTTAAACTCATTGTTTTCTGTGTAGCACCATGAGTTTTTAGCTATTGAAGTATCTGTTTGCCATGTTATTGGGCTTATTGATTTTAATTGTCCTCTTTCTATGTCAAATGTAGCGCTATGGAAAGCGAAGGCATTGTTTTTATAATTTATTGTGACCTCTTCATTCCACTCTTCAGCACGATTGTAATAATAAGCGGCAAGCTTTTTAAGATATGGATTAAATACTTTGTTTTTTATCCACCAATCAAAATAAAGAATTTTGGGTTGATATTTATCTATTATTTCACAGGTGCGAACAAGCCAGTCATCTAAAAACTCATGAATACTACTCCAGCTTTCGTTAATAATGCCAAGATTGTCTGAGGGATTTTCGACAGCTAACTTTTCATGATATATTGCAGGCCCGTAAAAGTCGTTATACTTATTGTTGCTAATATCACTTTCAAAGGTACGACCCCCATTCATAAACCAGTAATGCTCAGCTCTGTGACTGGAGGTACAGAATATTAAACCACTAGCTTCAGCCGATTGCTTAAGCTCTTTTAGATAATCACGCTTAAGCCCCATGTTTTTAGCATTCCATATGCTAATGTCACTATCATACATTTGAAAGCCATCGTGATGTTCTGCTACGGGCATAATGTATTTTGCACCAGCTTTTTTAAAAATATCTATCCATTCATTTGCATTAAAGTTTTCACCCTTGAATAAAGGAATAAAATCCTTGTATCCAAAAGACTTGTGATTGTTGTATTTTTCTATATGGTGAAGGTATTCTCTGCTGTTTTTTATATACATATTTCTTGAATACCATTCATTACCAAAAGCAGGAACAGAAAAAACTCCATAGTGAATAAAAATTCCGAACTTAGCATTTTTATACCATTTAGGTGTTTTGTGAGTGCATAATGACTGCCAAGTGGCTTTGTATCTTCCATTTTTAATCACAGAATCAATTTTCTTGAGATAATCATTAATCATTTTATCATCCTTTCAGACCAGAATGTGCAATGCCATCAATTATATATTTTTGTGCGAAGATGTATACAATGATTATAGGAATAATAGAACATACCGTAGCTGCCATTGTTAACCCGTATTGCATAGAATACTGTGTTTTAAAATATGATAATCCAAGCTGAACAGTTAGGTTTGACTTGCTTTCAAGATATAGCATAGGTGCCATATAGTCGTTCCAAACGCTATTAAAGGTTAATATTATCAGCGTTGCTATACCTGGCTTTGAAAGAGGCATGATAATTTGCCAGTATATCCTTAAATGACCGCAACCGTCTATTCTTGCAGCTTCATCTAGTTCTTTTGGAATAGAAAGCATATATTGTCTTAATAAAAACACACCAAATGCACTGAAAGATTGGAGTAAAATCAATGATAAGTGATTGTCATACAGTCCCATAGATTTTATTATAACAAATTGAGGTATCATTATTGCATGCCAAGGTACCATAAGTGTAGCAAGATAGAGCAAGAATATTTTATCACGCCATTTATACTGCATTCTAGAAAAAGAATATGCTGCAAGCGAGCTCGTTAATACCTGAATAAAGGTGATAATAAGAGTTAGTTTTGTAGTATTTAAATAAAATAAGCCATAACTGATTTTTGTAAATATTGTCTTATAATTATATAAAACAGAATCAATGCTTTTTGGCAGCCATTTCATGGGGTAGATAAAAATATCTTTATCATATTTTAGTGATGCAGATACCATCCAAGCAAATGGATATAGCATAACAAATGCTACACCTATGAGTGTTATATATAAAAGTGTACGTTGTACGATTTTTTTTGTACGCATAATTTACTCCTTAGTAATTTACCCACTTTTTTTGACCTCTGAATTGAATTAGTGTTACTATGAAAATAATTAAAAATAAAGCAAATGACATAGCGGCACCATATCCGAATCTCAAATTTTTAATGCTTTCCTCATAGATTCGATAAGCAATAACCTTTGTTGATTGACCTGGACCGCCCTTTGTTGTAATGTTAATAATATCAAACACTTGAAAAGAGCTTATTATACATAAAATAGTTACCATAAAAGTTGTGGGTGAAAGCATAGGCATTGTAATGCTCCAAAACTTTCTTATTCCATTAGCTCCATCAATATCGGCAGCCTCATATAATTCCTTAGGTATTGATTTTAACCCAGCCAAAAACATAACCATGTAATAACCGGCATTTTTCCATACTACTATTAAAACTATTGTAAAAAGTGCTGTTTTACTTGATGACAGCCACTTCGGAAGGTCATCTACTCCTAGGGAGGATAGGAGCATATTTATAGGACCCTTTGTAGGGTTAAAAATCATTGACCATACAATTCCTATTGCAACCATCGAAGTTATTGATGGGAAGAAGTACACTGTTTTAAAAAACCCTCCAAATTTTAATGCTCTGTTTAAAGCAATCGCCAATAGTAGAGAAGCTATTATTGTAAGAGGGACACTTGTGACAGTGTAAAAAATATTGTTTTTAAAAGCTGTTATAAAAAAGGTATCTTTAAATAACTTAATATAGTTATCAAAATTAACAAAATCCATTTTATTGAATCCATTATAATTAGTAAAGCTAATATAAATACCAAAAAAAATAGGAATAACTATAAATACAAGAAAACCTAAGATGTTAGGCGTAAGAAATAAAAGTCCTTTAATAGTTTCCGTTTTGTTTTTACTAGACCTGTTTTTCTTTTTCATGAAAACCCCTCCTATAAGATTTTCGTGTCAACGACCAGCATTGACACGAAAAAGTGGAAAATAGAGTGAGGGTATCACCCTATTTTTATTTAATTTAGTTGCCAGCAGTATCTATAATAGCCTCTCTTTGTTCTTTTAAGCTACTAATAAAATCATCTAATGATATTTCACCAAGTAAATATAGATTAAGAGTATCATTGTAAGCAGTTCTTATTTCACTGTATTTAGGATGAGAATTTTCTTCGCCATAGGTATCCCCACCAAATACTAATTTAGCTGATTCGTGTCTTGTTGCCTCTACATATACATTTGCAGCTTCATCTGTCATATAAGCAGGAAGTGAACTGTTTTCTGCAATATATATTGAGCCTTCATTAGCAAAGAACTCCATAAACTTCCATGCTGCATCCTTTTTGTTTGATTTCTCATTTATTCCTAGATAACTTGTACCACCTACTGTTGTGCCCTCGTTTACACCTTCTGGAACGGGGAGTGGCGCCATATCCCACTCAAAATCGAATAACCCATTATCCTCATCGGCATTAAGAAGTGTAAATGTCCAGTCGCCGTTTACCATCATAGCGACATTTCCTGACTCAAACTCAGGATTAGGGTTTGAATTTGTCGCATTCATTTGTGCAATATCCATATGAGATTTATCTACATTATAAATTCTGTTTAAAAATTCAGCAGATTTTCTTGTTTGTGTTAAATCGTCATCTGTTAGATATTCATTTTGTTGTAAAGCGTATAGGTTAGTAGTCCATGGTGGAAAATATCCTCCCCATTGTGTTACTGTATCACCGTCACGAATGGTCAACTTTTTTGCAAGCTCAGCATATTCATCCCACGTCAGCTGTTCAGGATATGGCTCGTTAGCTTCGTCGAAGATTTCTTTGTTGTAGAAAATATACCAGCTTGATTTTGTCTTTGGTAAGGCATATATGCTGCCATCATCATTAGTTACTGGGTCGAGCATTACACCATATTTTGTTAAATCTAAGCTTGTTTTTTCCATATAGGGCTTTAAATCTGCTGAAATTCCATTATCACCAAATTGTGTTGCCTGACTCAACATTCTTAGATAAAACACATCGACCATGTCATCACTACCGGATAACAAAGCTTTGATTTTTGTGTCATAATCATCGTTGGGGATAATTTGTAAATCGCAATAAATTTCATTTTGACTTTCGTTGAAAGCGTCCACGATAGCACGACTAAATATTTCTCCGTCTGAAGATTCATAATAAGTTATTGTTGTCTTATCTCCTCCACCTGAGGATTTTGAATCTAGCTGAGAAGAGCTATCCTGTTTGTTACCACAAGCAGAAAGTGCTGTAACAGCCAATAGACAAGATAGAGTTCCTGCAATAATTTTTTTCAATTTCATACGATACTCCTTTTCAATTACAATTTTAAACACTAGCTAGTACTAATATTGAAAATGTTGCCAAACAGCGTTAACTTATAAATATATTATACAATAAATAAATGAATTTGTAAGGTTGAATTTATATCAACCCAATAAAAGCTTTTCCAAGTACAGTATAAGCAAAATGTAATTAATTATAATTGATACTTTGTTATATTAAATGATTTCTTTAAAACAATCATAAAAAACAGGTTAAATAGTGGAAATTGACTTTCCCACTCATATCACCACAGGCAGTACGAATATTGCACGTATATGAAGTATCTAGTGGTGTTTTAATTGAAATTAATCTTCTCAAAAGGCTGATTTAATATTATGATACGTTGTATTCGGTGTGAAGTTAAAGCATTTGTT
>JAAYSD010000058.1 GCA_012518465.1 Clostridiales bacterium | reverse complement strand
GTTTTTTACACAACTCGCATATTCTTAATAATATCCTCAATAGTACTTTTATAGCTTGGGTCTTTTTTAATAATGGATTTAACCTTATTAATAGCGTAAACAATTGTAGAATGATCTCTGCCGCCAAACTCCATGCCAATGGCTGTATAGGGCATTCCCGTTATTTCCTGTACTACATAAATAGCCACTTGTCTTGCAGTGGAAATATTAGCAGAACGTTTTTGTGAGCGTATCTCATCAGGCGTCACATTATAAATATTAGCAACCTCATTAATAATTTTTTCAACAGTGACAGGGATAGGCTGATGGTCAGTTAAAATATCTCTTATAACATTTTGTGCCATTAAAATAGTAGGCTGAATATCAGTCATTAGCATAAGTGCATTCATTTTAATAATACAGCCTTCAAGCTGACGTATATTATTTTTCAGCTTATTAGCAATAAATTCAATAACTTCATTGCTAATATTCATATTAAGCAGCTGAGCTTTTCTTTTTAAAATTGCTACCCTTGTTTCAAAATCAGGAGTTTGAATATCAGCTATAAGCCCCCACTCAAAACGGGTTTTCAGTCTATCGGTAATCGATTTAATTTCCTTTGGAGGTCTATCAGAGGTAAGAACAATTTGCTTTCCTAGGCGATGCAATTCATTAAATGTATAGAAAAATTCTTCCTCAGTAGAGGATTTTCCGGCAATAAAATGAATATCGTCAACCAATAAAACATCAGCACTTCTATATTTATCATGAAATTTATCCATAGTGGAATCAGCAATTGATTGTATAAATTCATTAGTAAAGGTTTCAGCAGACACGTAAATTACATTTTTTTCAGGAAAATTCACCGACATTTCTTGAGATATAGCAGAAAGTAAGTGAGTTTTTCCAAGCCCTGAATCACCGTATATAAATAAAGGATTGTATGTATTTGTCTGCATCCTTGCTACTGCCTTACAAGCAGAATATGCTAGTTTGTTTGAAGGACCGACTATAAATGCATCAAAGGTATGCTTATATTCCCCATTTGCAATGGAGATTTCAAGCCTTTTTTGCATATCCTCATCATCATCAAGCTCAGGAATAGGCTCGAATTTACTTTGGGAGCTTTCCTTGGAATTAATTTCTATTTCAACGTCAAAACCTAAAATTTCTTTAAAATGATATTGAAATTTTGTGATATAGTTTTCCTCTATAATTTTTTTTACATAAGGCTCTTCAACATATAGTATAACTTTATTATTGTCAAGCTTTACAGGCTTTATAGGCTTTATCCAAAGATTATATGCCACATCGGTCAAATCCAGCTGCTTGGTCATCATTTCAAATATTTCCGCAAAGGAATTCATCTTGATTATACCCTTTCCCAATAGAATTTTCGGTTAGCTCATAATCGTATATATAGTAAACAAAATAAGGGAATATTAAAAAATATCATTACAAAATAGCTTTATAAAAAAGCTATAAAAAAATGGAACTAACCCATTATATTTATTTTAACACAAACAAAAAATATTTACAATATCTATTAACAAAAATATATATTTTTCATCATTTTGCATATAAAGATAAGAAAATAAAACAAAAATTTATTAAAGTTTTCAACAATTATAATCTTCTTTGATAAGAAGCTTAATTGCATCGATAGCACATTTTATAGCACGAGTGGAGTCATAGCAGGTTTTATCAGGCAAACCTGAATTAGTGCGTTCAACATTCCATAAAGCGGTTAAAACAGCACCCGCACGAACATTCCTAGCAATTGATACGGAAAATAAGGCAGCAGCCTCCATCTCAGAGCAAAGACAGTTTGCCTTAACATAGTTTTCCCATCTGTTTTTCAAGAAAGAAGAGTTAGGCATATTTTCGGGATTTATTTCTCCATAAAAGCTATCCTTACTTTGCACAACACCCATATGAAAACGATTTCCATCTTCATTTGTGGATAGAGCTTTTGCACTTTGATACAAGGCGTTCATAACATTAAAGTTTGCGACAGCCGGATAATCCTCACTGAGGTATTCTTTACTTGTACCTTCACCTCTAACAGCTGCTGTGGCTATTAGCAAATCCCCGCCAATAACATCTGTACTTATTCCTCCGCTTGTTCCAACCCGTATAAAGGTATCAGCACCACATTTAATAAGTTCTTCAACAGCGATAGCAGCAGACGGGCCGCCTATACCAGTGCTTGTAACACTAACCATTTTACCGAGCAAAAAGCCTGTAAAGGTAGTATATTCACGATTTTGGGCAACAAATTCAGCATTATCAAGATACTGAGCTATTTGTCTTACTCTGCCAGGATCTCCCGGTAGAATAACATATCGTCCTACTTCACCAGCCTTTGTTTTAATGTGAAATTGAACTTCATTAGGATTGTTGGAAATTAAGCCACTCATAATTCATTCCTTTCTCACCTTTTTCGTGGTGACGGCACTGCTATTTTCAGCAAGGATGGAAGGTGCTTTTTTAGCATCTTCTAATTCCTTTTTTCTGATATATTCTGGATATTGTGTAATAATAGCAATGCAGATAATCAATATTGATATAAATATTTGGGGCATATATAGCATTGTTGCTTGAGTATCCCCACTACCTATATAATACTGATTCATGAGATGAAAAACAATGAAATTTATTATTATTCCTGAAATAGCCATAAAAAAAGCTGCTTTCATTTTATTAATCATGGTCATTAAAGTTCCACCTAAGTGAAAAACGAATGAATTTATAAAC